>JBGPSX010000089.1:0-10861 GCA_041490325.1 Bryobacteraceae bacterium
CCTTCGGACAGCCCCGATAGCGTGCACCTGACGGTGTTTCCGGAACCCGAGGAGCTGACCGCCGGTTTCACGCCAGATCAGCGAAAACGCTTGACGAATTGGGACAAACTGATCGCGGTCCGCGAGCAAGTGCTCAAGCCGCTCGAGCTTGCGCGCCAGGATAAATTCATCGGAGCGCCGCTGGAGGCGCGGGTTCGCTTGAAGGCCGGCGACGAGCTTTATCCGTTGCTGAACGAGTATTTGAAAGATCTGCCCGGGTTGTTCATTGTTTCGCAAGTGGTGCTCGAGCACGGCAACGACGCGCTCTCCGCGGAAATCGAGCGGGCCGACGGCGAGAAGTGCGAACGCTGCTGGAAGTACACCACCGAGGTTGGCCAGAACGCGGAATTTCCTACGCTGTGCGTGGCCTGCCAGGAAGCTGTGAAGGAAATACTGGGCGAATAAAATGCGCCAACGCCTGACACCTTTCGTGATTGCCGCGGTCATTGTTTTGCTGGATCGCATCACGAAGTCGATGATCCGGAGCCGTCTTTCGATGTCGGAGGCGCTGACAGTAATTCCGGGCTGGTTTAACATCGTGCACACAGAAAACCCGGGAATCGCTTTCGGGTTCCTGGCCGAGACATCCGGCGCCTGGCGCGATGTTTTTCTGATTGGGTTTTCCATTTCCGTACTGATCGTGATATCCACGATCCTGCTGCGCGGCGACCGCAATGGAACGCAAGGATCGCTGCTCAGAACGGCACTGTCGCTGGTTCTCGGCGGCGCTTTCGGGAATCTCTACGATCGTTTCGTGAGCGGAACCGTTACCGACTTTATCGAAGTCCACGCTGGCCAGCATTACTTTCCGGCATTCAATGTGGCCGACAGCGCCATCAGCGTGGGAGCGTGCCTACTCTTGATCGATATGTGGCGATCGAGAGAGCGGAAGACCGAGCCGGTGGACGTGCCGCGCTAAATGTTTCCCAAGCTCATATCGATCGGCAAGTTCTTCATTCCGACCTATGGCACGCTGGTCGCCTTGGGATTTCTGGCAGCGCTTTGGATCACTGTAAGGTTGGCCCGGAGATCCAAGCTCCCGGCCGAGCCCGTCACCAATCTCGCCATCTATTGCGCGCTCGCGGGTTTAGCGGGCGCAAAACTGTTCATGATTCTCTTTGACCTACGCGACTACCTGGATGGTTCAAAGAAGTTGTTCTCGCTCGACACAATGCAGGCTGCGGGAGTGTACCAGGGCGGTTTCCTGCTCGCGCTGGTGACGGCCATCTTCTATATGCGCAGCCAGAAACTTCCGGTGTTTCAGACCTGCGACGTTTTTGCGCCTGGAATCGCCGCCGCGCAAGCTATCGGCCGCATTGGCTGCCTGGCCGCCGGCTGCTGCTGGGGTGTCGAATGCAACCGGGCCTGGGCGGTGACGTTTAGAAATCCCGAAGCGGCGAATTTGACCGGCGTCCCGCTCAACACGCCCTTGCATCCCACGCAGCTCTATGAGTCGCTCGCCGACGCGCTGATCTTCGCGATCCTCTATCGCATGTTTTCGAAGCCGCATCCGTCCGGCGCCATCTTAGGATGGTATCTCGCGCTGTATTCGACGGCGCGCTTTGTCATTGAGTTCTTCCGTTTTCATGAGCAGGGTCTGCATGCGGGGCTGTCGTACACGCAGTGGATTTCTCTCGCTACGTTGGCCGCCGGCCTGATCCTGCTGATCGCGCGCCGCAGTCAGCCGAAACTGGCATTCACCGCTTAAAAACCGCTCCCTTCGGTCACGGCTCGGCTAGCGGCTGGAAAGCGTCAACGTCGATTTGTGCACTCCGGACCTCTAGCCGAGCCGTGACCAAAGGGAGCGGTTGTTGAAACTAGTCGTCCACTCGAATCCGCTTGAGCTGCGACGTTTCGCCAGAGACGATCCGGATTCTGCTCTTCGCGATTCCCAGCCTCTCCGCTAGAAATTCGCAGAGCGCGCGGTTGGCCTTGCCTTTTTCTCGCGCCGCAGCGACTTTGACCTTCCACGTTCCGTCGGGCAGATATCCCACCAGCTCGGTCTTGGAACTTTTCGGGATCACTTTAACGCGGAAGTCCATGTTCGCCCCGATGCGATCTCCTGCGACTCGGTCAACGTCCAGATGCTCGGACCAGGCTTGTAGTCGCGATCGAGAAAGAAACACTTCGTCACGGCTTCGACGCGGCACGGCGCATCCGTGGCCTTCTCTGGAACCACGCACTGGAACCCGATCTCGGCGATCTGGTCCGCCTTGGTATCAGGGGGCAGTTCGATGGCAGTTCGCACGAAACCACCCGCGCTCTCGGCGGAGTTGCGTTTAGACGTACGGATCGCATAGTCGGCGTGCCCCAGATTGGAGCTGTACCAACGAGGATCGTTGCCCAGGCGTAGCACGGCGGCAACGGAAGAGTCGCTGCTCGCCAGTTTCATTTCCAGATAGAGATAGTTGATTGGATCGCTGACTTTCTCCCCGTCCACCGATCCAAACGGCCGTAGCTTGCCTTCGCGCTTCAATTCCTTCGCCATCACGTGGTACGCGATGGGGTTCTGGTCCATCACCTCTTCGCGCGAGTGTCCGGCCAGTTCGACCAGAAGCGGCGCGATCTGGTAACGAATCGACGCGGATCCCGCTGCTTCTCCGATCATGTTGTTATCGGTAATCGGCGTGAGCAGCGGATGCAGTCCGTCCCGCTTACCGCCAAACTCGAGTTCCTTGTGATCTTTTCCCTGGATCGTCATGCGCCGCACCACGCCGTCCACCAAAACCGCACGATAGACATACTCGATATCGGTGGTCCTGCCCCAGCGCGCCATCAACGCCCGGGTCGACGTGCCGCCATCCTCGTTCGAGAAGATCGCAGTGTACTGCAACCGGGTCTCGCCGTTCTCAACCGCGCGCTCGCAGTAAAGAATCAGCGGAACATCGGTATATTTTCCAATCGTATTGGCGCGGGCATATAAGACCGGGGCATTGGCGACCACGTCGGATGCATCTTCGCGGAATCGCGATTTCATCACCCGGACTCCGTCACCCACCACTTGGACATCGTGCCTGCCGGCCGCAAGAGCGCCCAGGAACACAGCGTATGTATGCTTGGCCGCCCCCGCATAAAGCATGATCTGCTGCTGTACGTCTCCGTCGACGATCACGGTTGCGAGGCCAGCCTCGTGACCGGATTGGGCCCAATCGGTTCCAGGAGCGGCGAGATCGAATTCAGCCACAACTTCGCACCTCGCCGCGGAGACCTTGAACGATTCCGAATAAAGCGCCGCGGCGAAACAGAACAGCAGCATGAAAAACCGGGCGATGGTCTCCAACAGCTTTCTCGAGGAGCACGGCTTGATCAGGAATTCATCCACCGGAAGCTGGCCCTCGGGTTCCGCGCCAGAAAGTACGATGATGCGCGCGCAGCCTGAGGCGGCCTGGATCAGTTGCATTCCGTCTTCCGGATTCGGAAGTTTGAGATCCATCAAAACCATCTGGCATCCGGCCAGCCGCGCAACAGCGTCGGAGGCGTTCTCGGCGGTCACGACCTCGTAGCCGGCATGTTCCAGCACTTGCTTGCGCACGATCAATTGATCCACGTCATCTTCGACTACTAGTATTCTGGGCATCAGACGAAGTCGATGTGCGCGATCACGAGTTGCGGCATCTGATTATTCCAGGTGGCCGGAATATTGTCGAACGGGAGACGGAAAGCCCTGTTCTCGCCCGGCTTCAAGACGCTCTTGACTATAGGCACGCGCTCACGCAACACCATCTCACCGTAAGCATTGTAGAAAATGCAATACACGTCGGCCTGCTTGATGGCGCGCGCGCCGGCATTGGTGATCTTGCCTTCTATCTCGGTGATGGTCTGCTTGACGTAGCTCTCGGTGGCCTTCATCGAAACATCGGAGAGTTGCAAATTGCGAACGTATGCCTTGGCTTCCGGGGTGAGCGCCGCCTGCGCCGTGGATGCGCGAGGGTGGTTGATGAACCAGACCAGAGCGCCGCCGAGAAACAGCAGCACAGCCAGAACGTAAATGGACGCCTTAGAGCCCACTGATAGTCATCTCCCCGATCATCAGAGTCGGCGAAGCCACGGATCCTCGAAACTCCAGGTCGGAACCGACGGACTCGATTTCCATGAGCATGCGCTGCAAGTTCGACGCGATGGTGATCTCCGATACAGGATACGCAAACTCGCCGTTCTCAATCCACATGCCGGCGGCGCCGCGCGAATAATCGCCGGTCACGATGTTCACGCCTTGACCGATCAGTTGAGTCACGTACAGGCCCCGCCGGATTCCACGCACAATCTCTTCGGGAGAACGATCGCCTCTTTCGAGAAAAAGATTGCCGTGTCCAACGTAAGCATTGCCCGTGATGCCGCGCGCGGCGTTTCCGGTGGTTCGCATTCCAAGCTTGCGGGCAGTATAGGTGTTGAGCAGATAGTTCTTCAGCACACCCCGCTCGATCACCACCGTACGCCGCGATGGGACGCCTTCGTCGTCAAACGGTGAGGTGCCGAAGAGACCGGGCAACGTGCCGTCATCGATGATCGTGACATTCTCGGAGGCAACGCGTTCGCCTAATTTGCCGGCCAGAAAGGAACTATTGCGATAGATCTCGTCACCATCCACCGCTTCAAAGATGTTGCCGATCAATCTGCGGGCGGTGAGTGGATCGAATACGATGGGCGCCTTCTGGGTCGATATCTTGCGCGCTCCAAGCCGGCGGATGCTTCGCTCCGCGGCTCGCCGGCCGATGGCCGCGGGACTCTCCAGTTGGGCGTGACTACGGGCCGAGGAAAACCAGGAATCGCGTTCCATGGACTCGCCCTCGCGCGCAACCGGCGCGGCGCTCAGCGAACAACTGCTGACCCGGTAAGACCCAATGAATCCGCGCGAATTCGCAAATACGCGTTGGCCGACATAGGCGTCGAAGGAAGCTCCTTCGGAATTCGTGATACGAGCGTCGGTAGAAAAGGCCGCCTCTTCCGTTTCAAGCGCCTGCTGGATGCGTCGCGGAGTTTCGACGCTCGCGATGTCATCTGAATAAAGCTGGAGATCGCCAGCCAGCGAACCTAGCTCGGAGTGGTCTGGCAGGCCGGCGAGCGGGTCCTCGCTCGAGATGGCCGCGATCGCGAGCGCCGATTCCACCAGCTTGCGAATTCCTTCCATCGAGAGGTCGGAGGTATAGGAGGAACCAACCTGCTTACCCAGCAAGACTCGCAAGCCCGCGCCGCGCGCTCCGGCATCCTTCAACGTCTCCAGCGCGCGCATGCGTACCAGCGCCGAGAATTCTTCGCCCTCCGACATGGTGCACTCGGCATCGCTGGCGCCGCCGTCGAGGGCCAGCCGGATAGTGGTGGCCGCAAGCTCCGGATCGATCATGCCGCCGTGCCTCCCACGGTCATGCGATCGATTTTGATGGTCGGGATTCCAACGCCCACCGGCACGCTCTGCCCTTCTTTGCCGCACACTCCGACGCCTTCGTCCAGCGCCAGGTCGTTGCCCACCATGCTGACGTGTTTCAAAGCTTCCGGCCCGTTGCCGATCAAGGTGGCGCCGCGCACTGGCCGCGTGATGCGGCCGTCTTCGATCAGATAGCTCTCTGACGCGCTGAACACGAAGTTCCCGTTGGTAATGTCCACCTGCCCGCCGCCGAAATTTGCACAATACAATCCGCGTTGGGTGGAGCGAATAATGTCGGCCGGATCGCTTTCTCCGGCCAGCATGAACGTATTCGTCATGCGCGGCATCGGGATGTGCTGATAGTTCTCGCGGCGGCCGTTGCCGGTTGCTCCAGCGCGCAGCAGACGGCTGGATAGTTTGTCGTACAAGTAGCCTCGCAGCACGCCTTTTTCGATCAGGACGTTCTTCTGCGTCGGCACGCCTTCGTCGTCAACGTTTAGCGATCCACGGCGATTCTGAATGGTGCCGTCATCCACAACAGTGCAGAGTGGGCTGGCGACTTGCTGTCCCACGCGATCGCTGAACGCCGAGATCTTCTTGCGATTGAAATCTGCTTCTAGTCCATGGCCCACGGCTTCATGCAACAGGATTCCAGGCCAGCCGGGTCCGAGCACTACCGTGGTTTCGCCCGCGGGCGCGGCTACAGCGTCCAGTTGGACGATGGCCTGCCGGGCGGCTTCGCGCGCAAAGTGTTCGGGCATCTTCTCATGCAGGAAGAAATCCAGCGAGACCCGGCCTCCACCGCCGGCGTATCCACGCTGCGGACTGCCGTTGGCCTCACGCGCCATCGTCGAGACACCCAGCCGCGCCATGGGCTGACGGTCGAAACTCAAGACGCCGTCGCTGTTCGCGACCATCACTTGCCGCAGATTGTCCACGTAGCTGGCCTGGACCTGAAAGATGCGCGGATCGTACGCGCGAGCAGCCCGGTCGGCGCGCTTCACCAGTTCGACGCGCTCGGAAAGACTGGCCTCCTGCGGCGCGGTGATCAACGGATAGAGATCCCGACGGCGCGCTTCTGTGAATCCGGTCTTCTCTACCTTCGAGGGACCGTTCGCGATACACGCCGCAACGCGAGCCGCCTTCCGGATCCTCTCCGGACTGAGATCATCGCTATAGGCATAACCAGTTCGCTCGCCGGAGATGACGCGCACGCCCACGCCGAGAGAGACGCCCTGCACGGCGCTCTTGACGATGGATTCGTCGATGCTGAGCTGGCTGGTGGCCAGATACTCGAAATAGAGATCGGCGTAGTCGCCGCCGGCCGAGAGAGCGTCGGAAAGATACGATTCGAGGTCGCGCTCCGTGATGCCGAACTTCTGACCGAAAAACGAATGGGAAAGGGACACGCGTAGGTATTCTTCTTCATTTTACGTCAACTCCCAAGCCCCGACCGCCGGTTCCGGCAGATTTCTTCCCCGCACCCTCAATGAGGCTCAAGCTCCGCAGTTTGACAGCCGGCTAGCCTTCGTCCCCCGCCGGCCCTTCGAAGGGCGACGTCCCCAAAAAAACCGGGGCCGCGCCGGTGGGGGTGAGCACATAAGATGCGCCACCCGTTTTCCCTTGTGAACGTGCGGCGGCATGAAACTACGAGACTAGTGTAACGGTTGTAGGTCATGGATCCCACACTCCGGAGTCCGCAGGTGTTGGATATCGAAGGAGAAAAAATTCATGAGTAACGGTGATTTTCATTACCGGTCCGGTGAACATCGGAGGTCATTCATTGGTTGGCCCAAAAAATATTGATGGGGGTTAGGTACTGTCCAGACGCCGTTGGGTTCGATTTGAGATTTGTGACACCGGCGCTTAAATGCTCTACCCTGAAAAGAGAGCCAACGCAAGGAACCAGCCATGACGGTGATCGAAATCCCCGACGACCAAGCAGCGGTGCTGAAAGCCAAAGCTGCCGCTCAGGGCCTTACCCTTAAGGCGTGGCTCAGCAAACTGGCTGAGGAAGAGGCAGGAGCAAAACCTAAACCCAAGAAATCGGCATATGGTCTTTTGGCTCAATATGGCCCTGGGCCTTCCGAGGAGGAAATCGACGAGAATCGCCGAGAGATGTTCCGCGGTTTTGCTGAAGACTTTGAATGATCGCTGGCGTTGCTGACACCCACGCGGCACTTTGGTACCTGCTGAGGAATCCGCGACTTTCAGACACGGCCCGGCAGTTTATGGATGACGCCGCTGCAGCCGGTCACGATATCGTGGTGTCCTCCATTAGCCTGGCCGAGATCGTTTACTTAGTGGAGAAGGATCGACTACCCGCATCGGCCTATAACGATTTGAAGAACGCTTTGGCTGATCCGGACTATGTAATCGAAGAAGCGCCCTTCAACGTGGAGATCGTTGACGCCATGCGGCAAGTCGCGCGCGCTGACGTTCCAGATATGCCGGATCGCATCGTCGCTGCGACGGCAGTATATTTTGGAGCTCCGGTCATTAGCCGTGATGCCCACATTCGCGCTTCCAGCATTCAAACTGTCTGGTAGTGATTGCGTTAACTAAAGAGCAGCGGCCAATAGATGGAACGCGCCGGTTTCAAGGTCTTGGATGAGGGTTCCTTCCGCAGTTTGGGCAACGAATCGAACTGTCTATCCTCGATTCCTTCTTAGGTACGGCAAATGGGCACTCGGCTGAGGAACAATCTGCCTCGTTACTGGCCGAACGGCTCGTACTCAAAACGCCGCTCCCGAGGGTGGCCGAACACAAAGGCGTTGCGAAGGGCCCTTTCGGCGCGAATGGATCAGTTAGTTGGCGACAAGGGCGTCGGCCTTTTGGCTCTTTACGAACCCTAGACTGGACGAGCAGGCGGCCGATTTGCGGATGGATTCCTGCTTCTGTCACACTCAAAGTTCATGCTCCGCAGCTTTACCGCTCGGTTAGCCTGCGCGTTGTTGGTCCTTCCGGTGATTCCCCCTTCACTAGCGCAGTCGAGGACTGCCCGCATTGCTCCGGCAGCCCTTCCATCGAATGAGGTACTTTCTTACTTCGTCGAATGGCGGCTGATCTACGCGGGAAATGCGCGTTTGAGCATCGAGCCGAAAGGGCCGGTCGAGAAGGGCGGGAGGGCGGTCAAGGTGCACCTGGAATCCGCCGGGCTGGTTTCGAAACTTTACAAGCTCGACGACAACTACGAGGTCGAACTGGAGGATCAGCTCTGCTCCGTGCGGAGCTATCTCAACGCTATCGAGAAAAGCCGCCATCGCGAAACCAAGGTCGAGTACGATCACGTTCGAGGCAAGGCCACCTACGTCGAACGCGATCTGGTGAAGAATTCGGTGGTTAAGACAGCCGAAGCCGACATCCCAGCCTGCGTGTCCGACATCATCGGCGGGATTTACAAACTCAGGACCATGCACCTGGAGCCGGGCCAATCCACTCAGCTTGCGTTGAGCGACGGCCAGAAGTCCGCGTCAGTGCGCGTCGAAGCGCAAGCCCGAGAACAGATCAAAACCAAGGCTGGCACTTTCAGCACAATTCGATACGAAGCCTTCGTCTTCAACGGTGTGCTGTATTCCCGCAAGGCGCAACTACTGGTGTGGCTAACCGATGATGGCCGCCGGATACCGGTGCAGATTCGGGCTCGCATGGTTTTTCCTATCGGTTCGATCACGCTCGAATTGGCGAAGGAGGAGCATTGGTGAGATCGATCTGTCTCATTTTGGCGGCGACCGCGTTGGCCGCCCAGCAGCCCCAGGCGCCGGCGCCCCTGAACAACAGCCAGGCGCTCGAAATGTACAGCCGCGCCGTCCAGCTCATGGAAGCGAGCATCGTCGCGGTTCCGGAGCTTGCGCGCGCCGGCGCTCCGTTGATTGAAAACGCTCGACAGGCATTGACGAATCTGCGCGCAAACCCCGCTAACGCGGATCTGAATTACACCTTTCTCATCAATCTTCGCGCCTATCTGGTCTTGTCCGACGCGGTGCCTAAGCCTTTTCCGTTCTTGGATGAAGCACAAAAGCAATTGCATGAGTTGCGCGATGTGGAAGCCCGCGCCGGGTCCAATTTCCGCGCGCTGATTGTTCGCAAGGACCAGCAGCTCCGCAATCCGGATCGCGACAATCTGGAGCGCTTTGCGGAAGCGAATTCGCGCGTGCCCGCGGCCAAAACCGACCATCCGCGCGTTGTTTTTCTCGGCGACTCGATCACCGATTTCTGGCGTTTGAACGAGTACTTCCCGGACAGTGACTTCATCAATCGCGGAATCAGCGGCCAGATCGCCGGCCAGATGCTGGGACGGATGGAGCCGGATGTGGTTCGCTTGCAGCCGGTCGCGATGGTCGTGTTGGCTGGAACGAATGACATCGGGCGCGGCACGCCAATCGCGGCCATTGAAGACAATTTGATGATGATCGCCGACCTGGCCGACTACTACAAGATCAAAGTGATTCTGGCCAGCGTATTGCCGGTGAGCGATTATCACAAGGATGTCAACCCGGGTTATGAACGCACGCCGGGACGCCCGCCCGCCACAATCCGCGCTCTCAACGAATGGATCAAGAGCTTCTGCGCGAAACGGAATTTCGTGTATCTGGACTACTATCCGGAGATGGTGGACGCGTCCGGATATTTGAAGGCGGACCTGGCCGATGACGGGCTCCACCCCAATGCGGCCGGATATCGCATCATGGCCCCGCTAGCACTGGCAGCAATCGAACGCGTCGTGAAAACGACGGCGGTTCCGATTACGAAAAAAAGGCGGTTGTTTGGGAATTGATTGAGGGGAAAACTCAGACAAAACCGCTCCCTTTGGTCACGGCTCGGTTAGCGGTTTATGCGCGTAAACGCGGTGTATGCGCGTAAAGCGGTTATTGCGTGTAACAGCGGTTGTTGCGTCTAACGCGGTTGTTGCGTGTAACGCGGTGTATGCGCGTAACGCGGTTGTATACGCGTAATGCGGTTGTTGCGCGTAATGCGGTTGTTGCGTGTAACCTGTTGTTGCGTGTAACGGGGCCGTAGATGCGTAAGATGACTTGTTCCGGGCAGATTCTGCTGACCGAGCCGTGACCAAAGGGAGCGGTGCTCTTAATGCCGCTGGGCTACCTGGAAATGGCTCAGTGTGCTGGCGTAGCCGGAGAGGCCCTTGTACAGCGCCTCGGCAATGCGCTCGCGATAATCCTGGCGCTTCATCGTGCTTTCGTCGTGGGCGTTGCTGATGAACCCGACCTCGGCCAGCACCGACGGCATCTGCGCGCCGATCAGCACCACAAACGGCGCTTTCTTGACTCCCCGATCCTTCGCGCGCGCATTGTTTTTCGCCGACAAGCTGAATAGCGATGTCTGAATGCGCGAGGCGAATTCTCGCGACTCTTCAACTTTGTCCTTCAGCGCGATCTGCTGCAACAGATCCTGCAACTCATAGATGTTTTTCTGAGACCCGGAATTCTCGCGCGCCGCTAC
>JBGPSX010000090.1:0-10841 GCA_041490325.1 Bryobacteraceae bacterium
ACCCTTTACATTCAACGGACTAAGAACATTTTCCTTTAAAGGTTGCAGGCAGTGTGTCGATGGATGAGCGACGGAGAAGAGCGCTCATGCTGACGCCAAAAGTGCTGTGGATCACCGACGCCGCTGGGGACATGATCGATGAAGCGCGCGTTGCGCTCAGCGTGGTTTCTAGTGCGCTCGACGGTCTCGGCAGCTTGCGGAATGAGGATTTCGATGTCGTGATCGTCAGCCTTCCGCTCTCGGATTGGAATTGTGCTTCGAGTCTGCTCGAGGAATTGCAGCACACGCAGCCAGCGACTCCGGTCATCATGTACGCTGCGGATGCGCCGGCCACCGAGGTAGTGCGCCTGCTGCGAATGGGCGCGTTCCATGTGCTCCAGCAGGGCGACGCAACCAGCTTGCTCTACCTCGCGGCCAACTCCAAATGGGCCGCTCAGCCGAGCGCCGCGTCGTGTCAGGAACCGACCGAGCCGTGGCGCCGGTTGCTGGTAGGCGATAGCCGTCCGATGCAGAAGATCGTGCAACGGATTCGGTTGGTAGCGGGCAGACGTTCCACGATCCTGATCACAGGCGAAACGGGTACCGGAAAGGAGGTGGTAGCGCGATCCTTGCACGCGGCCAGCAACCGCGCTCATCTCCCTATGGTGTCGATCAACTGCAGCGCTCTTCCCGAGACCCTGCTCGAGGCCGAACTCTTTGGACACGTGAAAGGCGCGTTCACCGGAGCGGTGAATCATCGCATCGGGCGATTCGAACAAGCCAATCACGGCTCGATCTTCCTGGATGAAATCGGAGACATGCCGCTGAGCCTGCAGGCCAAGCTGCTGCGAGTGTTACAGGAGCGGGAGTTCCAGCGGCTGGGGAGCTCGGAGACTGTTCGAGTGGATGTGCGAGTGATCGTAGCAACTAATAACGACCTCGGCGAAATGGTACGGCAAGGCAAGTTCCGCGAAGATTTGTACTACCGCTTGAATGTTGTCCCCATTGCGATCCCGGCCTTGCGGGAGCGGAATTCCGACATCGGTGTTTTGGCCAGACACTTCATCGAGAAGATCTGCCGCGACGAAGCCATCCCGCTCAAGCAAATCTCGCGCGAGACGCTGGACCGGTTGGGCGCGCATGATTGGCCCGGCAACGTCCGGCAACTGGAGAACGCTATTGAGAAGGCCATCGTGCTGAGTGGCGATCGCCCGTTCCTCTATCCAGGCGACTTTCCGCTGCCCGCGCGGAAATATCCGGTAGCGTTTCAACCGAGTGCGCAAGCGTTCATCGCCGTTCCCGATCAAGGGTTGGATTTTGAACGAACGGTGGGGAGCATCGAACTGAATATTCTCGAGCAGGCTCTTAAGCGAACGGGCGGCAATAAGAAACTCGCGGCTGAGATGCTGGGGCTCAAACGAACTACGCTGACTGCAAAGCTCAAGAGCCTCGCTGCGGTGGGGGCGATGGGTTAGCCCCGACCTGGGTGGCGCGCACGACGAAACGCTTGGGAGCCGAGCCGACATAGTAGAAGGGATAACAGGTCACCAACGTCAAGGTCGGCGAGCCGGCTGCCGCCAGAACGCCAACGTCTCTCGGGCCGACGATCTCGGTTGACTCTACCGTGTAACGATACGTTCCGTTCTCGGTTTGAAGATCGATCGCGTCGTTTTCCTTAATATTGCGTAGCTCGCGAAAGAATGTGTCGCGGTGACCAGCCAGCGCAATATTCCCTTTTCGGCCAGGAAGCGCGGTCCCGGGGATGTGTCCCACGGCGCGATGCAGCGTTCGCTCATCGGCGCCTTCCCGCACCATCACTCTAAGCCGCAGCCGGGGGATCTCCAGGCGGCCGATGATGGCCGAATGCGCCGGCGTTTTCTCAGCCGGCAACTGCTCCAGATTCGGCAGATTCTCGGGTGGCGCTTCCACTTTTGCGTGGTTGGACTCCACCAGCCAGCGAGCTTCATCGGCTATGAAACCGGGAATCGACGGCGACAGCCCACGCAGAGTTTCGTCAAAAGCCCAATCCTGGTAGGCCTGGTAAAGCAGCGCGCTGGTGTTGATCCAAACATAACAATCGACCGCGATGAGCCCGAACAGCAAAAAGAACCACTCGAGAGCTCCCAGCCCGCGACGCTTGGCCAGCAAAACTTTCGCGCGCGGCCGTGGAGTTTCTTCGTCCTGCCACAACACACGCGCCTTCATTGGTTTTTGGCCATTCCATTTTCACCGGAGAACAAGTAACTGGTCCGGGTTCTCACGATCAGCTTGGCGCGATCGGCTGCGGATGCCACTACCTTGACATGCCGCTCTGGCTTGCCGTTGTCAGCCGGAGGAATATAGCCGATGGTGTAGCGCGTACGGATATCTTTGGCGATCTGCTGGCAGGCGGGCTCAATGTCGGCTAGTGCGCGGGGAAAATAAACGGCGCCGCCGCTCACATGCGCGAGGCGCTCCAGAACTCTCGGGTTTCTGTCCGGATCATCCTCGCTGAATACGCCGATCGTGTAGATGGTTGCGACGGATTGAAGAACATCGCGCATTACATCGTCAAAGGTGTGCTTACTGACGTTATCTCCCCCATCGCTGATCACGATCAGGGTCTTCTTATCGCGCCGCCCCATCTCGAGCTGGCGAAGCGACATCTCAATGGCATCGTAAAGCGACGTGCGGCCTTCCGGCACGCCTTGCCAGAGCGCCGCCCGGAGAGTATCGACACTGTCGGAGAAGGGCAGAATGTCAGGCAGTCCCCGCCGCGGCCTTTCGTTAAAGTTGACAACGAAGACCTCGTCCTGCGGATTACTCGCGCGTATAAATGACAGGGCCGCCGTGATTACGTCCGGCCGCTTTGGGCGCATGCTTCCGCTTTGATCCACCACCAGTCCCACGGTAACCGGTATGTCGGCGTTCGCGAATTGGGAAATCTCTTGTGGCTTCCCGTTCTCGTAGACTTTGAAATTATCTTTTGCAAGTCCGGAGACGAAACCTCCAGCAGCGTCTTTTACGCTGACGTCCAAAAGGACAAGCCGCGATGTGGTCCGTATCGTGTAATCCTGATCGCTCTCTTTTTTCTGACTGGCGGTTGGCTTGCGTTGATCCCAACCGACAGAGCAGAGCAACAGGGCCACACTCAGTACCCGGAACACATCACGGCCTCGGGTCATCATAATAGCCACTAACTCAACTCTACGATAAACCCAATACTCAACACTACGCGGCGCGGATGGCGCGGATCAAAGCGAAGACGCCCAGTGAAAACACGCCAGCCAATCCAATGAGAGGATACGGACTGCCGGTCTTGGGCAGTTCTTGCGGAGCGGGAGCAGGCTCGGGCGTGGGGGCCGGAGGAGCAGCCGCCCGCGGTGCGGGAGCCGGTTCAGCAACGGGTGGCGGCGCAGCCTGAGCTTCTTCCTGCGGCGGAGCCGTACTGGTTACCGGAGCAGTCGCCATTTCAGATGGCTGCTGCGCTTCCGTGGTCGGAACCGAAGCATGCGAAATGGCTGCGATCTGCGTCGCGGCGGACTTCGGATAAGCGAATTCCTGACCGAAGTTGTCGCCCGGATAGAACCATGCCCTCAGAGCCTTGGGTTGTCCGGGAGGCGTTTCCCAAAACGTGAAGATGGTCTTGCCGGTGGGCTGTAGGCGATAGTTCGGAATCGCCAGGATCGTGGTTTCGAGATGAGTCTCTTCGGCATTGAAAATTTGGACAATGTGCCGGTCCGATGGCGAGTCCATCAACTTCATGACGTACTTGCCGGGAGGCAATACTTTGTTTGGCACTTGAATCGATTCGTTGACGGTCAGTATCGTTTTCTTGTTCCACTCATCCGCCCGGGCGGCCGGAGCAAGTGCGATTCCCATCAACCCGACGGATGCAACTGCAACAACTAAACTCTTCATAGATTTAAGCTCCTTCTCTCTCATGGAAATATGCATACGCGACGGCTTCGCCACCGCTTGGCAAACTACTCAGGACAGAGAGAGGCAGCTAGAGTTCCAAATGGAAAGCCTCGAAGGTTCAGACAGTTCCGGATGTGAGGGCACCGGCTCTTCCGGCAAGTTTTACCGCTGAAGCGGATCTTCTACCCAGGGTGGCGTGGCTTCCATCAAGCGCCCGAGTTGAGGTTCCAGCGCCGTCATCTTGTCTTTCATTTGCCAAGCGATACGACGGTAACTGAAGTGTCCCTTCACCCCGGAGCGGACGCGCGCAATGTACTCTGCTTCGGCGAAATCCATCTTAAAGAGGAAGCGCGATCGTGTTGCAAAAGGAAGAATATAGTGCGCGCCCGGACTGGGCAGGTGCGAGACGACGTTACTGACATGTGACATCAGGTCCACATAAATGTCCGTCAGCCCAGCGTCACCGATGGCCTCCGGAGTCTCAAATCCGAGCTTTACAGAATACGCTTGGCGGAACTGCTGGCAGCGGCGGTGGCGATGCAGATCGCGATACGCGCCGATATCCATAACAATGTCGTAGACATACGGAGCGCCGCGGAAATTGCGGAGCAGTTCATCGCGGCGCGTTTTGGAGCGCAGCGCAACGTCGAGCACTTCGCCGCGGCGCGCGTCGCTCCAGGAGCTGACTTCATCATAAAGTTCGCGGTAGGGCCGGTCGGTTACCGGATAAAGCAACGTGGCCACGATGTCGGACATCGTATCGCTGGGCTTCATCAGGTCCACGGGTTCGGTCGATTGTAGTTTGGCCGCCGGCAGATTCTGGTCCGCCCATTGACGCAGGTCCTGGCTGCTGCGCGCCAGATGCTGGTCGACATCGACGTGCCGCGCCAGCGTGGGCGCTACTGGCTCGGGCGGTCGGCTAGCGTCCCAAAGACAACCCGGCTCGGACGCGCAGGCTTCCGCAATCTCATCCGCCAGCGCTCGCACTTCCTCGTATTCGGATGCCTTCATGCGGCGGATCTGCCGTTCGAGTGTCCGGATGCTGGTCACTTGACCGACGCCGGTTGGAATACCGAAGCACAACAGGTAACGCGCGACGTCGAAGGCGCGGGCCTTGAGATTGCGTTGGTACGCCTCCGGCTTCATCGCTTCCGGGCGCGGCAAGCGATCGGTTAGATAATCGAAAATCCTGGCGTGGATCTGGTTGTATCCGTCGATCAGCCGGCCGGCCGCTTCCTGATATGTGGCGGCCTGCGCGGCATCGAATTCGACCGGCGTGATGAATCCGGATTTCGAGAAATCCTGATAGCGCGAAGAGCGGGCTTGGCCGTCCCACAACTGTTCGTCCTCCACTTCGGTGGCGGCCAGCTCCGAGATTCCCTCGAAGCACAGCACCACGTGGCCGAGATCGGCGATGGACGCGTGGCCGTACTGAAAGTAGAAGCTCTCTAGAAATTTCTGCGAATCATGCGTGCGGACCCACTCGATGGAATCGCGAATGGAGTCGGGCGAGCGGCTGTAACGCGCCAGCGCGTACGCGCACTTCTCGGGCGGCATGGGCGAAACAGTGAAAACCCGCTTGGTCGCGCGCGGGGGGGGTGGTTCAGCGTTCACGCTGGTGTGAACTTCCGTTGAAGCGCCAATCGTATCGGTCTTTGAAGCCGCCACGTTTATCCCTTGAATTCGCCGGCCAACCGGCTGGCCAATGGCCGCGTCTGTCCCGCATATTTATTACCGGCCTTCTTCCAGTAAGGATTGGACGATGGCGAAGAGAGCTGTTCGAAGGTGAACGAGCAGATTCGCATCCCCGGATATAACGCCACGGGCATGCGGCTCAAGTTACTGAGCTCGAGCGTCGCCTTGCCGACCCATCCCGGATCGAATAATCCGGCGGTGCCGTGCACGATGATTCCGATGCGGCCGAGACTGGATCGTCCTTCCAGTCGTCCCAGCACATCATCATCGAGCTGGAGGGTTTCTTCGGTAATCGCGAGCACGAAATCCCGCGGCTGGAGGATGAAAGCTTCGCCGGGAGGCACTTCGATGCTCTTCATGATGCCTTCAATGCGCTTGTTGTCCTTGAGGTCAATGTACGCATGGCGGCTGTGTTCGAACACGCTGAACTCGCTGCCGAGGCGGAAATCCACCGAGCAACTTCCGAACTGCTCGGGGGGCAATTCCGGCGAGATTTTGATCTTTCCCTCAGTGATGTAGCGCTTGATGTCCACGTCGGACAAGACCATAGAAATTCAAAATAGCACAGTGGGACTTCGCCGCCGCTTTTTTTCACGCGGAGGATTGGGATTGCAGCGACGTCGACTTCAGCGGGTGTTCAATTAGAATCCTGTGGCGCCTGGGCGGCCGTGAAGGCCTCGACTTGCCTAATGAGGTCGTCGAGCGGTGGAGCAACCTGAAAAATCGACCAAACCGCGGAAATGGGAATCAGCACGCGCCGATTTCCAACATCGACGGTCTTCTCCAGCTTGGCATCGGCAAATCGCCCGATCTCGGAGCGAACGTGATCGATGCACTCCCTGCGGGACAGGACGGCGAGGAACGCGGGGCCCTGCCAACGATACAAGAGGTCACTGGCGGCCAAGCTGTTGCGGAAATGTTCGGCCGCGAGGGCCAGCACGCGATCCCCAACAGCATAGCCGAAGCGGGCATTGACGGCCTGCACCCTGCTGATAACGGCAATGAGCAGATACTTGCCGTCGGGTGAGTCGGTGGCGGCCCGAATCATCTTTCCGGCCTCGACCTTGCCGGGCAATCCTGTCGCGGCGTCCACGTCGGGCGCCAAAGCAATGGGCCCCACGCTCTGCCGGGATCCGTCCA
This sequence comes from Bryobacteraceae bacterium, assembly GCA_041490325.1. Lineage (GTDB taxonomy): Bacteria > Acidobacteriota > Terriglobia > Bryobacterales > Bryobacteraceae > Palsa-89. The sequence continues at coordinate 6,715 of JBGPSX010000090.1, forward strand.
GTTCCAGTTGCAGGATTTGAAGCGCGCTTTGTCCGTCTTGCTTCTGCCTTCGAGCTTCCTCGCGGATGGCCTCCAGGGATTCTCCCAAACGGCCTTTGAGATCCTGGATATCCTGCACCTGACCGGCCCGTTCAATAGACTTTTCGATATCCTGCAGTATATTCGCCGAAGCCTTGCTGCTGGCGCCAATCGTGATCACGGTTTGGGTTAGCATCGAGACGATCTTTTGCATTTCAGCACCTTGTGTCTCGACAAACTGGCTGGTGCGCCGATTGTAGTCTTCCAGCGTCCTGAGGGCGCCCCCGACGATTACGTAAAGCTCCACCATCGGCAACTCGGACGCGAGTTTTGCTGCGAGTGCATCGATGTCGGCGCGAAAGCGTTGGTAGTCCGAATGGTCGCCTTCTACTGCGTGTAGGGCAATTCCTTGGAGGAACAAGTCGACAATTCGCCGGAATTCGCTATTGTCGTCCTTGTCACCGCCTCGAAAAAAGTAACTTTTCAGCGACATCCCTATTGGCGTACTTCAAAGCGTGCCCTTCCCAGGGCGAAGCTCCCTTTCTTCCCAAGTTCTCTTATCGGACCAAGTGTAGGATTTTATGACCCAAAGTCTCGTCGCCGCGCTCACGATCGAACCCCTATGTCTCGCTATGGGTTAGATCCCCGGCCGGTGTTATTCTCGGGGAGCAGGCGAACCGATGCGTGGCTGGAACATCCTATCGCGGTGGGTATGCGCTTTCGGGTTACTGGGCGTCCTGTGCGCCTTCCAACGTCCTTTCCGGCAATATCCGGGCGTTGAATACGAGACGTTCGAGCTCACGCCGGACTGGCAGGAAAAAGGCGAGTGGGCCTTCGCCCGCCTGATGTTTCCGCCCGGCCCGAATGATGGCTATCGCGGCCGTTACGACGGAGACTGGCGGCTGGGACGGTCTCTCTGGACCCAGGATTATCCTCGCGCCGATCGCCATTTTTCCCAGGCCGTCCGCCGGCTCACCCGAGTGCACGTTCGGTCGGTGGAGCAGCCTGTGAGTCTCGAGGATGGAGACGACGTCTACAATTGGCCGTGGCTGTACGCCGTGCAAGTGGGCGAGTGGGGATTGACCGAGGCGCAGGGCAAGGTTATGCGCGATTACCTGCTGCGCGGCGGCTTCTTCGTGGCCGACGACTTTCATGGCAACTACGAGCGCGAGATGTTCGAGAAGAGAATCAAATTCGTTTTTCCCGACCGGCCGATCCTCGACATCCCGGATGACGATGCGATTTTCCACGCCGTCTTCGATCTGGACCACCGGCTGCAGGTTCCGGGCGCGGCTCATTTGCGCGACGGCGCTAAGAACCCGGGCGATGGCGGAGTGGGGGCGCATTGGCGAGGTATCTACGACGACAAGGGCCGCATCATGGTCGCGATTTCCTATAATTCGGATCTCGGCGATGCCTGGGAATACGCCGATGAGCCCCGCTATCCTGAGCAATTCGCCGGCTTTGCAATTCGCGTCGGCGTCAACTACCTCGTGTACGCCATGACGCATTAAGGCTAAGCTTCCACACGAGCGTTCACACGATTGTGAACGCGGCACGCAAGAGTGCGTGCGCCACAAAACGCTTCGGACCGCCGGAGGCCGCAAGAACGGCAGAGCCGTTGCAGAGCCGTTACAATGTAGGCGGAGGCTGACCAGATGATTCTCGAAGCGACTCCGTCCGCTGAACAGGAGATCAATCCGTGGCTCTCCGCCGCCGCGCGGTTCGATGAAGCTGCCCAGCGTCTCAACCTCGATGAAGGGTTGTGCAAAGTACTGCGAACGGCGGCGCTGGAGCTGACGGTCCACATTCCCGTGCAACTGGATGACGGCCGTCTCGAGGTCTTTACCGGGTATCGGGTGCAGCATTCCATCGCGCGCGGTCCTTCGAAAGGTGGAATTCGCTTCGCGCCGGATGTAACGCTGGATGAAGTGCGCGCGCTGGCGGCCTGGATGACCTGGAAATGCGCGGTGGTCAATATTCCGTTTGGCGGCGGCAAGGGTGGCGTCATCTGCGATCCCGACGTGCTTTCCCCCGGCGAATTGGAACGCATCACGCGCCGCTATACGGCCGAGATCATGGACATCATCGGTCCCGAGCGCGACGTTCCAGCGCCCGACATCAACACCAATCCGCAAACCATGGCCTGGATCATGGATACCTATTCGATGCACAAGCGCCAGACCGTAACGGCGGTGGTCACCGGTAAGCCTCTCGATCTGGGCGGATCGCGTGGCCGGCCTGAAGCCACTGGCCGCGGTTGCATGATCGTCACCATGCAGGCCCTCCGCAAATTCGGGTTGGAGCCTTCCAATACTCGCGTGGTGGTGCAGGGATTCGGAAATGTAGGTGGTATGGCGGCGAAGCTGATGGCGCGCGCCGGTTTCAAGATCGTCTGCATCATCGAACATGACGGCGCCGTCTACAACGCACACGGCCTGGATATCGAAAGCCTGACGAAACACAAGCGCGACACAGGCTCCATCACGGGCTTTGCCGACGCGGAAGACATCGATAAAGACCAAGCTCTTTTTCTGGACTGCGATGTCTTACTGCCGGCGGCGAAAGAGAACGTCATCACGTCCGGGAACGCGGATCGCATCAAGGCCCGCATCATTTGCGAAGGCGCCAACGGCCCCACCACATCCGAAGCCGACGCGATTCTGGCGGAGAAAAAGATTTTCGTGCTGCCGGATATTCTCGCCAACGCCGGCGGCGTGACGGTGTCTTACTTCGAGTGGGTGCAGGACCGGCAGGGCTATTTCTGGAACGAGCAGTTAGTCAACGGCCGTCTGGAAGAAATCATGGTGAACAGTTTCAAGGATGTGGTCGGATACGCGGAGAAGCACGCCGTCCACAATCGTTTGGCTGCGTACATGCTCGGCATCGATCGCGTGGCTTTCGCGCTCCAGACCCGCGGCATCTATGCCTGATCCTGAAGGGGATCAGTCACTCGCAGCGTCTCACTCTACGCCGCTGATGCGGCAATATCACGCCATCAAGCAGCAGGTGCCCAACACCCTGCTGATGTTTCGCCTGGGCGATTTCTACGAGTTGTTCTATGAGGACGCGGTCACGGCCGCGCGCGAGCTTGAGATCACTCTGACATCGCGCAACAAGGAAAAAGGCCAAGCCATCCCCATGTGCGGCGTGCCTTTTCATGCGGCCGAAGGCTATCTTGCGAGGCTGATTCAGAAAGGCCATCGCGTTGCGATCTGCGACCAGATGGAAGAGGCCGGCCCGGGCAAGAAACTGGTGAAGCGCGAAGTGACCCGCGTCGTGACGCCCGGCACCGCCACCGAAGCCTCACTGCTGCGCTCGCATGAAAACAACTACCTGGCCGCTGTGAGCCGCAACGGAACGCGAGCCGGTATCGCGCACGTGGATGTATCGACGGGCGAATTCCGCGTTACCGAACTGGACGCAGCCGAGGTGACCGCGGCGCTCGAGAACTTGAACGTCCGCGAAGTGCTGGCAGCCGAATCGGTCACAGATCTTCCCGGGCTTCGCACGCCGCTCGAAGACTGGATCTTCGGCCTGGATTACGCCGACCGGGCTCTGCGCGAGCACTTCCGCCTGTTGACCCTGGACGGCTGTGGCTTGAATGCGCGTCCGCTCGCGGTTTCAGCGGCCGGCGCGATTCTTCACTATCTTCGCGACACTCAAAAATCGGCGCTGGATCACTTGGACCGGCCATCCTTCTACGATCGCGGCGATTCAATGATTCTCGATTCGGTGACCGTGCGAAATCTCGAGTTGTTGGAGCCGCTATTCGCCGGCGAAAGCCGGGAATCCACGCTGATCCATGTGCTGGACCAAACCTGCACTGGCATGGGTGGCAGACTGTTGCGACACCGCTTGTTGCGGCCCTGTCTTCAACTGGACGAAGTGCAGGCGCGGCTGGATGCGGTGGCCGAAACCGTGCAGAACACAATCGCGCGGTCGGAGATCCGCAAGCTGCTCGCGAGCGTGCTGGATCTGGAACGCCTGCTCGCGAAACTGACGCTGGGCACGGCCGGGCCGCGCGAGTTACTGGCGCTGGGCCGGTCGCTTGCGATCGTTCCAAAAATCAAAGAATACGCTTCCCGATTCGGGGCGGCGCGATTACA
>JBGPSX010000091.1:0-10815 GCA_041490325.1 Bryobacteraceae bacterium
CATACTGCGCCAGATACTTTGCGACGGCAGAATCAATGCGGCTGGCCGGGATGACGTTATCCGCAAATGGCTGCGGCCGCCCCGATGCATCAACATTAAAAGGATTGAAGATCTTCGATCGCCCGGCGAAATTCCCGCCTCGGACACCAGCATCGGGCACCAAATGCTGTGTCGTACTTGCGGACAATGAACGCAATCCCTCGTAAGAGCCAAAGAAGAACGTGGACGGCGCCAGCGGACCGCTCAGCGTTGCACCGTACTGGTTCTGTCGAAAGATTGCGCGAGGCGAACCAGCCGTCTCAAAGAATCCTCTGGCGTCGGTCGCCTCATTCCGCCAAAACTCGAACAGGTTTCCATGAAACGCCTTGCTGCCCGACTTAGTGACAACGTCCACAACAGCGCCACCCGACTGCGCGAACTCGGCCGAGGCGAGTCCCGTCTGTATCCGAAACTCTGAGACGGTTTCCATTAAAGGAACAACAGCGATGGCAAACACGTTGCGGTCGGTATTGTAGGCGCCGTCCAGGATGTAACTATTCTCAGTGGACCTGGCCCCGTTCACCGGTGCATTCAGCGCCACGGCTCCGCGGTTGCCTTGCAGATCATTCATGATGTCGTGCTTGAATCCGCCAAGCTGGCGAGGAATCGCTCCCGGCCCTAGCGTCACGAGATTAATTATGTTGCGGCCGAGCAGCGGAAGCGACTCGATGAAGCTCGATCCCAGCACGTAGCCTAGCGACGCTTCGTCGGCCTGCAGCGGAGATGTCCGAGCGTTGACCGTCACCGAATCATGCGCCGAGCCAAGCCGCAGCTCGAAATCCAGACGTGCCTTCTGATTCACTTCGACAAAAATGGGCGACACGGTCGCGGACTGAAAACCGTCGTGCTGCGCCGTGACCGTGTACGCCCCGGGAAGAAGATCGTCGATGCGATAGCTGCCGAACGCATTCGTGGCAACTGTTCGGGAAAAACCTGTGTCGTTGTTTCGGGCCACGATGGCCGCGCCCGAAACAGAAGCCGCCTTTTGATCGCGCACGTCGCCCAACAGGCTACCCGACGACACTTGGCCGTAACAGACCGCAACCAAACCGAGCGAAACAAAGAAAAGCGCAACCAAGAAAAGCTTGTTCAACGTGTTATCGTCCGGAATCTACTAACTGTTCGAGACGCTGCAACGCATCGTCGAGATCGGCGTATTCCAGTTCCCAGACGCCTGCGTCGAGCAAATGCTGGCAGCAACGCTTCTGCGCCGCTCGAACTTCGCTTGTGCCGAAGCTCAGATGACTCTCCCATTCCTCTAAGGCTCGATCCTTGGGATAGTGCCGTAGGCGGACGGGGCCCGATTCGCAGCGGTCCAGAAAAACGACATGCTCGATCGAGCATCCGGCCGCCGTTTCAATCGCCAACTCGCGCGTAAACATCTCGATCCCGATTTTCCCGTTGGGACGCACTCTCGCCAGGCGGCCATTCAGTTCGGGAAACAGGTGCTTCACGCCTTCGCGAAACCGTATCGCATGCCGGTCGCCGATCGCGTATCGATCATCGCGATCGCGCACCAGAAAAGTCGCGTCATCGCTCACATATACCCAACCCGCGCGGCAAGCAGCATAGGCCAGCGTGCTCTTGCCCGCGAACGATTCGCCGCACAGCAGCACCCCGCAGCCAGCCCGCACGATCAGCGCGCCGTGCAGCGGCACGAGCGCCACCTGCTCGATCAGCATGTAGGCCGCCGGCAGCAGAAAGCGATATCGCAGCAACGGATGATCGGAGGCAACCCGGCGCGTCACCCAGCCGAATGCAAAACGGCGGTTGAAGTCGCACACCATGGAATTCTCCGGGTCGGCGGTGAACGACATGAGATGCTCGCGCGATCGAAAGTGCGAGCGAATGCTCGAGAGCATCGTGTCGCTCTCGCTCACTCCCAGGCAGATGCGTGCCGGTTCCACATCGAATGCCTGCGCGAACTGTCCCCATCCCTCGAATGCCGCGTGCAGCACCTCAGCCGAATTCGTTTCCAGCCGCACCGGAAAACCGAGCGGGTAGATAATGCGGCGAAGGGTAAACTCGACATCGGAAAATACCGGATCGGAAACGAGCGGTTCCGCTGAAAATTTATCCAACATAATTCGGCGTTCGTTGTCAGGTTAAGCCATCGGTCCGTTGAAAACCATATGCGGCGCCTCGGAAAGTGTAGATTTTACAAGAAAGATACAAACTCGAAACAAGCCGTATCGCCGCGCCTGCAAGAGCGATTCCGATCACGCCCCACCATCGCATGAAGGCCCAGTCCAGCGCGAATGTCAAGACCAAACTGAGCGCGGCCGCACGGTACAGCAGGTGATTCGCTCGCCACGCTGAAGTCAGCCGGATTTCGATTGCCAGCAGCACCGCGATCGGAAGCTGCAGCAACGATGCTCGCTGCACCGCCGCCACCAGACGAAGCCCCGCGTCGCTGAACGCGCCCTGTTGGAACACGGCGCGGATGATGGGCTCGGAAAAGAAGATCAACGCGATAGTCACGGGTAGGATGATGGCGGCGATAGCAACGCCGTAGCTCCCCAGCGTCCTGCGCAGAGCTTGCGGCTCTCCGCCGAGGACAGCCCCGGACATATGCGGAAGCACCACCGTTCCAATAGCAGTCGGCCCAATTACCATCAACACGCCCAGCAATCTGGTTCCATAACTTAATGCGGACACGCTGCCGCCGCTCAGCCGCGCTGCCATGCCTTGGTCCACCAGCGCGGATCCCGTCATCACCAGCGTGATCGCTACCAAAGGGGCATACTGTGTGGCCACCTGCCGGACTGCCGGCGTCATTCCCGCCCATCGCGGCACGATTGAATATCCCAGTCGCATTACGCCTGCGCCACTGAGGACCGCTTCCAGAACTCCCCCACAGATTGTTCCAATAGCGAGCGCGACTACACCATACTGCCTGCCCGCAAAAAGAAGAGCGCCGATCGAAACAACCGGCGTGACCAGTGGGACGGCCGCGGAATACGCGAACCGATATTCAGCGTTCAGTACAGCGCGCCACGTCGAACTGAGAGCGCTCAGAGGAACCACCAACAGCATGCCTAAAAAAAGATGCTGTGTGAAGGCCAGCTTGCCGGCGTGAAATCCGGACGCAAGAACCGGCAGCAGCCAGCCGGACAACGCCGCTGCAATCAAGGCCGCGGCGAAAAGCCCCGCGCCAGCCATCGCCAAGACGTTTGCATACAACCTGGCCGCCTCCGCCCTTCCTTGCTTCTCGCGCAATTCGATCAACGCCGGGATCAAAGCCGAATCCAACGGCCCCGCCAGCATGTCGATAAAAAATGACGGAACCAGAAACGCGATAAGGTACGCGTCCATCGCATCGCCGGCGCCAAACCAGCGCGCCGCCAGGATGACCTTCAAAGCGCCAGCCAGCTTCCCCGCCGCGGTCCAACCGCCCACCGTAATCGTGTCCGCCAACATCCGCCAACTCGTCAGGCGATGAGGGATGCGCGCATCGGCTAAGCGCGGAATGCTTCCACGATAGTTCACAATGGAATCGTCTCATGCGCGCGGCAATCGTACATTATTGGCTTCTCAACATGCGTGGCGGCGAAAAGGTACTGGAGGCGCTCTGCCGCCTGCTACCCGAAGCCGACCTGTTCACTTTGTTTTACGATCCGGATCGAGTCTCGGACACAATCCGATCGCGCCGCGTTCACGCATCGTTCCTCCAGCCATTTCGCCATCACTATCGATCGCTGCTTCCGCTCATGCCGATGGCGCTGGAGAATTTCGATCTGCGCGGTTACGATTTGATCGTCAGCAGCGAGTCGGGACCAGCCAAGGGCGTGATCGCTCCATCCACGGCACGGCACGTCTGCTATTGCCACACTCCCATGCGCTATCTCTGGGACTTGTATCCTGCCTACCGCAACGAGTGGACGCGGTCGCGCTGGAAACGAGCGGTGATGGCCCCGCTTGCGAATTACCTGCGGCTCTGGGATTACTCAACCGCGGCGCGCGTGGACGAATTCGTCGCTAACAGCGAAAACGTAAGCCGCCGGATCTGGAAAACATACCGCCGGGAGTCGCTCGTGATTCATCCCCCGGTTGCCGTTGACAAGTTCTATTGGAAGCCGCCGGAAGACTACTATCTCATCGTCTCCGAACTTGTTCCCTATAAGCGCGTAGACACGGCCATAGACGCTTTCTCACGACTGGGGCGCAAACTTCGAATCGTTGGCGCCGGTCCTGAGTACAAACGGTTACGACGCGCGGCGCCCGCGAATATCGAGTTCTGCGGACGCCTGGCCGACGGCGATCTTCGCGAAATGTATGCTCGCTGCCGGGCTTTCGTCATGCCAGCCGAGGAGGATTTCGGGATCACCGCGGTGGAAGCGCTCGCAAGCGGCAAGCCAGTGATCGCATTCGGACGCGGTGGAGCGCTCGAAAGCGTCCCTGTTTCCGATCCGCTGGGCGGATTCCTGTACGCCGAACCCACCGCCAGCGCACTGGAGCAAGCCGTCAAGCATTGGGATCACTGCGAGAGCGACAGCGATTTCCGCGCGCTTCAAGCCCATGCCGCAAAGTTCTCCGAGGTCGAGTTCTCGAAGAAAATGGCGCCGCTTCTGTTCGCAACCGAGCGCTCCGAAGAGTGACATGCAATCGACAGAGACTATCGCGTAGCAGTTAACGAACGGCCAAAACAGGGTTAGTTGCCGCAGCGTTTTGGTATCCATCACGCCATATATTGCTCATAACACTTGATTTTCGTTACACTACTTGCGCTTGCGGTCTATGCGATCAAGCTGCCTGTGCTTGAGAAAGACTATTACTGCCGCCGTCTTTCTGTCGCGCTGCGAGCAATACGCTGGCGCGTCTTCACTATTCGCTTGCGGGCCGGTCTCACGCCAGGAGAAATGTGAGGCGTGAGAGGCCTCGGGCGTGGAGTAGTCTTGCTAGATCGCGAGCGTACCTGAGAAAACTCAATGCCCAATGCACGAAAAATGGAGATCAGGTTGCGATAGGTCGGATTCCCGGATGGAGACAACATTCTGTATAGGCTTTCTCGAGCGATCCCCGCGCCCGCTGCAACTCTAGCCATTTGTCCTGCCTCGGCGACATCGCGCAGGGCAACAAGAAACATATCCTCTGAATCGTTCAGCGCTGAAGATAGATAGTGCGCAGCCTCGACTGGATCTTTGAGCGCATCCAAAAGCGTGCTCCGATAATCTGTGGTTCGCTTAGGCATTGTAGTCCCGCCAGTTCCGTTTAGCTTTGACTATGTCTTGAGCCTGCGTGTTCTTCGTCCCGCCGTTCAACAGGATCAAATGCACTCCATCCACACCAAAATAGACGCGGTACCCAGGCCCAGAATGTACCTTCAGTTCATGAACTCCAGCACCGGCTGACTTGCACCCGGAAACATTACCCATCTGGAGACGATTCAATTTAACGCGAATGTCTGCTTGCCCCTGTTTGTCACGCAAGCTCGTGATCCATTCCAGGCAAGGGATCCCACCCAACTCGTTCTGGTAGTAGCGCAGTTCTCGCGGCCGTGCCTCCACATCTATTCGGTAGGCTACATTGTGATCTTTATGTCACAAGCAGATCGTACCATCTCCTCCTGCGCAATTACAAGTCGAAAAGTGTCCTAGAAGTCTTTCACGGACTGTTGATTTATCAGAAATGAATCGTCAACCGCGATTGAAGTCAAACCGGCAAACCTGGCTGAGAGCTTCAAGGTCTATCTGTAGGGCTCGCAGGCCGTGCAAACTCAACGCGCTGAAGACTACGAGATCCGTCCCGCTCCTGCCGACGGTTGAACGCGATAGAACGACGGCTCCATTCCGAAGCGTTCGGAATAGGCCTTGCGCAACTCATCTTCGAAACGATCTACCGCGCCAGGCTCCACCAGGTTCACCGTGCAGCCGCCAAAGCCGCCGCCGGTCATTCGCGCGCCGAACACATCCGGGATTTCAAGCGCCGTATCGACCAGAAAATCCAACTCCACGCAGCTTACCTGATAATCATGCTGGAGACTGCGATGCGAGGCCACCAGCAGCCGTCCCATCCCGGCGCGGTCCCCAGCCCGGCAAGCGGCCACGAAATCGAGCACGCGCTGGTTTTCAGTCACAATATGGCGTGCGCGGCGCAACGTGACCTGATCCGCAATCGCGGCGAGATGCTCCAAAGTCGCAGCCCTCAGGGAGGCAACCTCGGAATGCCGGCTCTGAATCTCGGCCACCGCCGCCGCGCACTCCGTTACTCTTTGCCGGTATGCCGATTTTCCCAACTCGTGCTTCACCATCGAATTCACCGCGACGATAGCGACGTCATTCGGCAATCGAACCTGCTCGCTGGTCAAACTGCGGCAGTCGATAAGCAGCGCGGCCTGGGGCTGCGCGAACACCGAGGCATACTGATCCATGATTCCCGACGGCAAGCCCACAAAGTCGTTCTCCGCGCGCCGGCACAAGGTGGCAAGTTCCAGGCTCGGCACGCCGCCGCTCCATCCGAGAGCGAGCGCGGTTGAAACTTCCAGCGCAGCCGAAGAGCTGAGCCCCGATCCAAGGGGAACCGTGCTCCGGATCAGCAAATCTCTACCTCGCCCCAACGGAAGTTGCCGGGCGACGCCGATGACATAGTCGCTCCAGTCGCCGGAACGCTGCAGCCCGCTCACGTCGTCGACAGGCCACTGACGCGCCTGCTGAAAATTCTCCGAATAGATGCGCAGCAGTCCCTCGCGATTGGGCGCTGATGCGACGTAACACGCCAGATCGATGGCAATAGGAAGGACGAACCCCTGGTTGTAGTCGGTGTGCTCGCCGATCAAGTTGACTCGGCCAGGAGCCCGAAACAAATCCGGGGTGCTGTGGTAGCGTGCTTCGAAGGTGTCGATTAGGCGCTGCGACGGGCTAGCCACAGCATCAAGCCTCCGAACACAAGCATTGTTAGTCCGCAATAGAGATTCACGTTGGCGGTCTCGAGCGGCGCTCGACCCTCGGTCGCGACACCTGTCACCGCCACGATCAATCCGATCAACGCGAAGAAAATTCCGATGGGAGTCCGAAGATCGCGCATATCACCAGAAAAGTAGGTTCAGGCCAATCAGCGCGACGCTAACGATCGCGGCCAGCGGCAACGGACGTTTATACCAGGGCAAGTCGCGATCGTGCGGAATATCGGTCAGCCCATAAACCAAGTCGCGCAGCTCCTCATCCCGCTTCGGCCGAGAAGCCAGGCTGACCAGGATCGTCACCACAAAACACGTAGACCACGCAAATATCGCGATCCAAAAATTCTGAGCCATCGTCGAGGGAAACTCGTGGATCACGCTCCCGAGCCACCTACCTTTATTCTCCGCCAGAGTCAGACCGTGCGTCGCGGCCGCTGCCGCCGTGCCCGAGAGTAATCCGGTAAAAGCGCCGTGCCCAGTCGTTCTTTTCCAAAACATTCCCAATAGAAATGTCGCGAATAGCGGAGCATTTACAAATCCGAACACGAGCTGCAGAAAATCCATAATGTTGTTGAAATGGCTCGCCAGATACGCAGTAGCGAGTGAAAGCGCCACTCCAACCACTGTCGTCACGCGTGCCACCCATAGGTAATGCGAGTCGGGCGCGTTCTTTCGAATATGGCCTTGATAGAGATCGTATGTCCAGACCGTATTGAAGGCGGTAACGTTACCGGCCATGCCCGACATAAAAGACGCCATCAATGCAGTCAGCCCCACGCCGAGCATACCAGATGGGTAGAACTGAGCCATCAGAGTGGTCAGCGCCTGATCGTAATCCAGGCCGCCGCCCGCCTTGGGCGGGATCGCATAACCCACCGACATATGCGACAACGCCACCGCCGCGATGCCAGGAACAATCACGATAAACGGCATCACCATCTTCGGGAACGCGGCGATCAGCGGGGTGCGTCGTGCCGCCGACATGGAATTCGCAGCCATGGCTCGCTGCACCACTAGAAAGTCGGTGCACCAGTAGCCGAATGAAAGTACGAACCCCAGCCCCGCCATCAGTCCAAATGCTTCCACGCCCATCGGATTCTTGGAAGCGCTTCCTACATAAGTCCAGGTATGCGTCATTACCTCAGGCAGACGCGCGCTCATTCCACCCCATCCGCCCGCTTTACTGACGGCTAGAATCGCCAGTGGTGCGAAGCCCAGCACGATCAGGAAGAATTGCAGAACTTCGTTGTAAATCGCGCTGGTCAGCCCGCCCAGGAAAGTGTAGATCAACACGATCGCAGCCGAAAGCAGCACCGAGGCCGTAAAACTCCAGCCCAACACCAACTGAAATAGCAGTCCCAGCGCGTACATGGAAATGCCCGAAGAGAATACCGTCATCACCGCGAACGTGATGGCATTCAGCGCGCGCGTCTTCTCATCGAAGCGAAGCTTCAGATATTCGGGCACGCTGCGCGCTCGGCTTCCGTAATAAAAAGGCATCATGAAAACGCCTATGAACAACATCGCCGGCACCGCGCCGATCCAGTAGAAATGCGCGGTCATGATTCCGTACTTGGCGCCCGACGAACACATCCCCACCACTTCCTGGGCGCCCAGATTCGCTGCGATGAATGCCAGGCTCGTAATCCAGACCGGAACCGATCGATGCGAGGTCAGAAAGTCCTCGCTGCTCGAAATCCTCCGCTTGACTATCCAGCCAATGCCGAGTACGAACGCGAAGTAAATAGCGAGGATGACGTAATCGACAGGGGCCAGCGTCAATCATCGCAAGTCTAGCATGACTGGCCACCTGCCACGATCTCAGGTACCATCATGAGAATGCCCCGCGGTCTGAAGTTTTTCTCAGCGCTTCTCAGCCTTGTTCCAGTATGGGGACAATCCGTCCCCACGCCCGAATCCGTTCTCGGGCACAAGCCCGGCGATGACTTCTACCTGGCCAGCTACGACGAATCGCGCGACTACTTCCGCAAACTGGCGGCAGCTTCGAACCGCATCAAGATAATCAACGTCGGCAAGACCACGCGGGGTGCGGACTGGGAGATCGCCCTGATCTCGTCTCCACAGAACCTGGCGCGCATTGACCGGTTCAAGGACATCGCGCAGCGGCTCGCACAGGGCCGCGGATTGACGGATGACGAAGCCAAGGCTCTCTCGCGCGAAGGCAAGGCCATCGTGCACATCGACGGCGGCCTGCATTCAACCGAAGTCGCCGGAGCGCAGCAATCCATTCTGCTGGCGTACAAGCTGGTCTCGACCGAAGGCGATCCCGAGGTGAACGCAATCCTCGACAACGTCATCCTCATGCTGTGGCCCACGCTGAATCCCGACGGCCAGAACGAAGTGGTGGCCTGGTACCGGCGCAATCTCGGAACACCCTACGAGGTCAGCCCGCTGCCGGATCTTTACCAGGAGTATGTCGGCCACGACAACAATCGCGACGGCTACATGAATAACATGCTCGAGTCGCGGGACGTCACTCGAACCGAGCTCGAATGGAATCCACTAATCTTCTACTGCCATCACCAGACCGCGCCGTTTCCCGCGCGCATCTTTATTCCGCCCTTCACCGAACCGATCTCATCCAACATTAATCCGTTGATGGCGCGCTGGCTGAACGTGCTGGGCATCAACATGGCGGCCTATCTCGACGAGCATCAGATGCCCGGCGCGGTGCATCGCGTCGGATTCGACAACTGGTATCCGGGCTTCCTCGATTTCACCCATATTTTTCGCAACAGCATTTCTTTCTTCACCGAAACTGCCCTGTATCGCTACGCCACACCGCATTTCTACACCGTGGACGAGTTTCCCAAAGAGCGCCAGCAACTGATGTCCGAAGTGTTCTACAGCAGTCCTTGGAAGGGAGGCTGGTGGCGGCTCTCGGACGCGGTCAAGTACATGCTGGGCGCATCCATGGCCGTGCTCGACACCGCCGCCAAGTATCACGAAGTCCTGCTCTACAATCGCTATCAGGCCGCGCGCGATAACATCGAGCGATTCCGCAAGGAACCGCCCTTCGCGTACGTGATTCCGCACGAGCAACGCGATCTTCCAACCGCCGCCACGCTGGTTGAAAAGCTGCTGATCAACGGTATCGAAGTCCACCAGGCTGGTCCATCCTTCGCCGCGAACGGCCGCGAGTACAAGAATCCCTGGGTGGTCCTAATGGATCAGCCGTTCTCTCCGCTGGTCAAGGAATTATTCGAGCCCCAGCAGTATCCCGATCTCCGGCAGTTCCCGAACGGTCCACCGATCCGGCCCTACGATGTCGCTGGCTGGACGTTGCCGATGCAGATGGGTGTCGAAGTTGCGCCAGTCTTACAGCCAGTGACAGAGACGCAGCGCGGGAGCCTGAAGCGCGTCGACAAAGCGCCTTCTCCGGAGGCCACGGTCCAAGGAACGGGCGCAGTCTACGTGCTCAGCCATCGGCCGAATCTCAGCTTTCGCGCGGTCAACAGCATTCTCGCGAGTGGCGGCCAAGTCAGTTTTGCGAAGGGTGAGATGAGCACGCCGGCGGGCTCAGAAGCCGGCGCCATCATCGTGTCCGGTGTCGATCGCCAACGCGCTGGCGAGCTTGGCCTCAACGCGGTGGCGATTGCCAACGCACCAGCGGACGCCGTCTCTACGAAGAAACCTCGCGTGGGACTTTACCGCTCCTGGGCCGCCAACATCGATGAAGGTTGGACGCGTTGGATTCTAGAAAACTACGGCTTCGCGCCCGTGACTCTTCGTAACGGGGATATTCAAACCGGCCATTTGCGCGATCGCCTGGATGCGATCATACTCCCCGATGCATCCGCGCGCCAGATCGCCGATGGCTTCGCGGCGGGATCGATCCCGGGCGAATATGCGGGCGG
>JBGPSX010000092.1:0-10790 GCA_041490325.1 Bryobacteraceae bacterium
ACAGTTGGAGATCGTGACGAGCGAGAGGGTCAGTCCCGCGAAGTTCGTCTGGGTTCATGCCCAGAATGAACCGAATCATGAACTGCACGAAAGAGTCGCACGGGCAGGGGCCTGGGTAGAGTTTGATGGGATTGGGCCGAAGACGCTCGAATTCCATCTCCAATGTCTTGGTTTTCTGGCTGCGAAAGGGCTGGGGTACCGAACGCTAGTATCCCAAGACTCCGGTTGGTATCACGTAGGGGAAGCGGGCGGGGGTGAGTTCCGCGGCTACACGTACCTGTACAGCGATTTTCTGCCGCGGCTCGAGCCGGCGCAGATTGCCGCGCTCATGTGGGAGAACCCGCGCGTGGCATTTAGGGCCTAGATCGCATCGTAGCCGCCGAAATAGTTGCCGAGGAAAGCGACCGCGGCGCAGAGTTCTGCATGGCAAAGTATCCAGCCCGCTACAATGTGTTCGGAAAAACATGTCAAATTCACGCCGCCAATTTTTCAACCGTGCTTCAACCGTTCTTATGACCGCGCTCACTGCTTGCCGCAAACCAACGCAAGACTCGGCGGCCCTTCCACCCGGCGCCCCGCCCGCCTTCGGCACTGCGCTGGACGTTGGACCGCGGGTCTCCACTTCAACCTTCGTAGAGGCCGAAAAGCTGGTGCGGTTTGAGATGAGCATATCGGAACGCCTAACAGCCGCCGGCAATTGGCGCAAAATGATGGCTCCCCTGTACGAACGCCGCACCGGACCGCGCAAGTTCTTTCCACAAGCTTCCGTGGCGCCCGCTTCACGATGGGAACCCACATCGCTGGCCCAGCCGGCCGGCCCCGGAAATAATCGCTTCATCCGCTCGACGAATGGGGCGGGTTCTCTTCCCGCCCACGACGAAGACATCGCCTTCGCGCCACTGTCGCTACTGTCTCGATGGATTGAAACGCGCCAACTCACGTCCCAACGCCTCACGCGCCTCTATCTGGACCGCCTGAAGCAATTCGATTCCAAGCTGCGCTGCGTCATCACGCTGACCAGCGACTTGGCCCTGTCGCAGGCCGAGTTGGCCGACCGCGAGATTGCCGCCGGACACTACCGCGGCCCACTGCATGGCATCCCGTGGGGCGCGAAGGATTTGCTCGACACAGCAGGTATTCCCACCACCTACGGCGCCGAGCCATATCGCAACCGCGTGCCCGCGCAAGATGCCGTGGTCGTAAAGCGCCTCCACGAAGCGGGAGCGGTACTCGTTGCAAAGCTGAGTCTCGGCGCACTCGCGCTCAATGACATATGGTTCGGCGGCCAGACCGTCAATCCATGGCTTCTCGAAGAAGGCGCATCCGGATCGAGTGCCGGCCCCGGCGCCGCCACCGCTGCCGGATTGGTTGGCTTCTCCATCGGCAGCGAAACGGGAGGCAGCATTGTCAGTCCCTGCATGCGCTGTGGCGTGACGGGATTGCGCCCTACCTACGGCCGCGTGCCGCGCACCGGAGCCATGACGCTGTGCTGGTCGCTCGACAAACTCGGACCCATGACGCGCGGAGTGGAGGACGCACTGCTCGTGTTGCAAGCGATCTCCGGTCCAGACGCCGGTGATGTGTCCAGCGTCCCGAGCCATCTCGATTTCGACGCCTCCGCCTCCATTAGTGGTCTACGTGTGGGCTACATTCCAAGCTGGATGAAGGAAGCCCCCGCTACCGATGTCGACCGCGCCGCCCTGGAAACGATCCGCAAACTTGGCATGGTTCCAACCGAAGTGTCCCTTCCAGATTGGCCCTATAGCTCGCTCAATCTGATTCTGTTTGCCGAAGGCGCTGCCGCATTCGAGGAACTCACGCTGAGCGGTGGCCTCAAGGAACTCAAGGTGCAGGTTCCGGACGCATGGCCCAACCTTTTTCGCCAATCCCGATTCCTGTCCGCCGTAGACTTCGTCCAGGCCGACCGCTTTCGACGCAGCGTGGCCCAGGAAATGGCCCGCATCTTTTCTCAGGTGGATCTGCTGTTGGTCCCGTCACTGCGCGATGAAATACTCACCATTACCAACTTCACCGGTCATCCGTCTCTTACCCTGCGCGCAGGGTTTGTGGAAGTATCGGAGGCACGTAGTGATTGGGCTCCGGACCCAGCCCATCCGCTTCCCAAATTCTCGCCACCTCGACGGGTCCCTCACGGCGTCACCCTCATTGGACGCCTGTTTGACGAGGGTACCCTCGGACGTGCCGGTCTCGCCCTAGAGCGCACTCTGAACGTAGCAGCCGCGCGTCCACCAGGTTTCTAGGTTCGGTGAAATTTGAATCACACGTGGGAATCATTTTGACCGCCTCCCTTTGGGTCACGGCTCGGCTAGGGTTGTTGCAATCCACAGTACTTATTAGCGCGATACAGCCGCTAGCCGAGCCGTGACCCAAAGGGAGCGGTCTTCCAGAACAGTTTATACAGATAACTTCAGCAGCCGTCCCGCATTTCCGTTGTAGACTTTGCGCAGGATTTGATCCGGCAGCCCCAGGCCGTAAATTCTCCACCGGCCTTGTGGCGGGACAGGCGCCGGTGCGTAGTCAAAATATTCATCCTCTGTTTCCAGGAACCGGAAATAAATGCGGTACAGGTCATCACCAAAGATCTGTTGAGGCGTTTCGATTCCTCCAGGAACGGCATCCGTTCCGAAAAGAATGCGGTCCTGATACTGATCGAAGAATTTTCGCGCGGTCCGCGGCTGCCGTCCGAGTTCCCCAATTCGCGCCGCAAGCTCTACTGTTGTGTTCGGAAAGCGGTCCAGCATTTGTCCCACCGCCGCCAGATTTTCGGCGTAGTTGCCCACATGCAGAACGATGAATTGTGTCTTAGGGTGCCGGGCAAATATGCGGTCGCGAGCCTGGAGCAATTCTTCGTTGCTCGGATAGTCCTTGCCGTAAAACGACCAGTCCGGGTGATTGTTGAGCTCTTCAAATCGCTCGTTGCGGGCATCGATTGGCTTGAAGAACGCGACCGGATCGGCTACGTGGATGGCCACCGGGATCGAGAGATCAGCACAGACCGCCCACATCGGATCGAAGCGCGGATCGTCGATCTTCACCAGCTTGCCGTCCTGGCCTCTCAGAAACAGCCCCAGCGTCTTGAGTATCTTCAGGCCGTGCGCTCCATCCTTGACCGCCTGCTGGATCTCTGTTGCCTGCCATTTTGCATAACCAGGTTCTTCGACGCGCGACCAGAAAGGCTCGGTGAACGTGAGGAACCTGCCGGGATGCGCCTGGTCGTATTTTTGAACCGCTTCCCGCAATCCCGCCCCGCGTCCGCCGGTTAGGTTCACCAGCGTCCGCACATTTCGCAGGTCCATCACCGTGAGCAACTCCTGAGGAGATGCGAGGAATTTATTGCTATTGTCCGACGATCTCGAGAGGTGTGTGTGAATGTCGATGACCGGGAAGCGCGCCTTTTCCACCGGATGCTCAGAAACTGCCAGCATGCTGTCGGGCCTGAAATCGGTGATATCGAGCGGCTTGCCCTTCTTTGCCGTTTGAGCGAGCGCGGCGACGGACGCAGCGCCCAGCGCCGATAAGAGATTTCTGCGAGTGCTCGTCATACTGTTTGCAGATGCTCCTCCACTCCGCCTTTCCTCCGGCGGATCGAAAGGCCTGACATGAACGTCCAATTTTACAGCATCGACCCAACGCAGGTGTGTTGTAGCAACGTGTCCGGGCGGCGCTTGTTACCAGGCGCCTTTTCCGAAGGCTAGGGCCGGAAGAGTCCGCAGCAGAATCTTCAGGTACAGTTTCGGAGTTAGTTTTCGGACGAGTTCCAGGTCCATGGCGCTGCGCTCGGGAAAGCGGATTGCGCTGCGGCCGTAGACTTGCCAGAGACCCGTGATGCCGGGCTTGACGGAAAGCAACTCGGCGGAGTTCGCGCCGTAGTGCCGGTCGAGTTCGCTTTGGGTCAACGGGCGCGGTCCCACCAGCGACATCTCGCCACGGGCGATATGCCAGAGTTGCGGGAATTCATCGATGGAGTGGCGGCGGCAGAAGGCGGCGAACCGGCTGGCGACGCGAGGATCGGCCGGGTCCTTGGCGTCGTCGCCCGGATCTGCGACGATGTGCTCGACCCAACCTCGCTCGCGCCGATTGGGCTGGAGCCGATTCCACATCGTTCTCAACTTCAAAACCCAAAAGTGGCGGCCATGCCGGCCGACGCGCAGATGAGCGACGAAAGGCGATCTTCTGGAGAGAGCCGCCACGGCGAACGCGGATGTTGCGATTACTGGAATTGCGGCCGAGAACAAGATCAGACCGGTCACTCGCTCGACGGCTTCGGCCAGCCAGGGCCTTGGCGCGACGGCAGTCTCGCGAATGAACGCACGTTCAATGGGCCTCAGGTTGATGCTGGACAATACCGACCTCGTAGACTCGTCGTACACGAGTATACGGGTCGAACTAGCGCGCCGAAAGCAATCTACAAATTATTCGCAATCTTTTTACACCGCTGCGCCGCTGCGCGGCGCCAACGGCCTGCGGCGCTTCCGAACCGCTCTCGCTAGCGGCCTGCGGCGCGGCCTTCGGTGGACGGTGGGATCACGCCTTTCAGGCGCATGTATACCGACATGGCGCCGTACATCTCGTTGTCGTGAGAGACGTTGCCGTACAAGATTCCCAATTTGCTGCGCTGGCCGCGGCCGCCCATCGCGACCATCTGGTTGGCTGTGGCATCGTTCAGCGAGTCGTAGGCTTTGTCGCATTCGGCGAAGGCTTCTTTCAGTGCGGCAACCAGGTCGGCTTTTGCGGTCTTGGACGCGGCTGAGCCCTGTTTTGGCTCGCCGTTGACGGTTGAACACGTGCGGAGCTGTGCGTCGGCTACGTGAGCCACGAGTTGGCCAAAGGGACGAACTTCCGGCGTGGCTTTAAAGCTGTAGTCGGCTTCGGACATTTTGTCGGCGGCCTTGAGGAGGTTGTTCTTAATGTTGTTGTAGGACTGCTTGACTTCCGAGCTGAGCGGATTCTCGGTCTGAGCCTGGATGAGGCACGCGCTAGCGAACGTGGCTGCCAGAATGGCGGCGAAAATACGGGACATGGTGATGTTCTCCTGATTCAGATTCGGTTGCTTCGAGGTTCATTATAGACGTTAGCGGCGCCTGGCTTTCTCAATTTCCTTGCGCGCGTGAGGATCCACGTCCAAGCGGTTGGCCGAGAATCGGGATCGGTACAATACAAAGCCTAGCGCGAGAAGCGCGAGCACGATCACGACGATGAGGAATCGCTTCATGCCGCCGTCCCGCGGAAGGTTTGGATATGATGGGCTAATCGATATGAGATTTCCACGTAGAACCTTCCTTCTCGCGGCTTTTTGCCTGACCCTGGTAGCGGCGAACAACAAAGCCGGCAGAGTCAGCGGTCTCGACCATTACATTCAGGCCCCGGACCCCAACTATCATTTTGAATTAATCAAGACCATTCCAGGCGAGGGCTTCACCACCTACGTGCTGGACATGACGTCGCAGGCCTGGCGCAGCGCCGCTGAAGTGGATCATCCGATCTGGAAACACTGGCTGACCATCATCCGGCCGGATCAGGTGAAAGGGACTACGGGATTCCTCTTCATCACCGGCGGATCGATCACGGCTAAGGCGCCTGAAAAGCCGACGGTCGAAAACATCGACATCGCCATGACGTCGCACAGCGTGGTGGCCGAGTTGCGTGGAGTTCCGAATGAGCCGCTGGTTTTCAGCGATCAGAAGAAGCCGCGGACCGAGGACGAGATCATCGCGTACACGTGGGTCAAGTATCTCAAGACCGGCGACGAAACCTGGCCGCTGCATCTGCCGATGGCGAAGGCCGCGGTTCGCGCGATGGATACGGTAACGGCGTTTTCGGCCACGCCTGCCGGCGGGAGTGTGAAAGTCGAGACGTTTGTCGTGGCTGGCGGATCGAAGCGCGGCTGGACCACCTGGCTCACTGCCGCCGCCGATAAGCGCGTGGTCGCGATGGCGCCGATGGTGATCGACATGTTGAACGCGCAGAAGTCTTTCGAGCATCACTATCGCGCTTACGGATTCTATTCGCCTGCGGTGAAGGACTACGAGGACATGGGCATCATGAATGTGTCTCAGACTCCTCAGTATGCCGCGCTGATGCGTCTGGAGGAGCCGTTCAGTTATCGCGATCGCCTCACCATACCGAAGCTGATCATGAACGCAGCCGGCGATCAGTATTTCCTGCCGGATTCATCCCAGTTTTATCTGGACGAACTTCCGGGCGAGAAGTATCTCCGCTATGTTCCGAATACGGACCATTCGCTGCGCAACTCCGACGCGCGCGAAAGCCTCATCGCTTTCTACGATGCGTTTTTGCGAGGCCAGGCGCGGCCGAAGTTTTTCTGGAAGTTCGAGAAGAATGGCGATATTCGGGTGACGAGTATCGATAAGCCGACCGAAGTGAAGATGTGGGCGGCTACCAATCCTGAGAAACGCGACTTCCGTCTGATGACGATCGGGCCGGCCTACAAGAGCACCGTGTTGACATCGACCGGCGACAACGTTTACATCGGGCATCTCGAGAAGCCGGAGAAGGGATGGACGGCTTATTTCGTCGAGATGACGTATCCGAGCGGCGGCAAATATCCATTCAAGTTCACGACTGGGGTTCGGGTGACACCCGATGCGTTGCCGTTCCCGCTGCCCAAATCGACTGGAAAGATCGACGAGTTGCCCTAGCTGCCGCTGTCGGTAGGCGGCACGGGCGTCACGATGGTCTGTTTTCGCGCAGTGCCAGCGACGTTCGTCCCTGAGTCGGCTTCAACCATTTGCAGCGAGTTTCCATTGCCGGTGAGCACGAAATCGTAAATGGAGGTCCCCACCGTCTGAGAGACCGTCGTCAAGGTTCCGGTGCAGTCCGAATTGACCGTGTAACTGCCGGTGTAGGCGTCTGCCCGAATGACGCTACCACTGAAGCTATCCGTTTCCTTGCCGGTGAGGTTGCCTTGCCCATCGGCCACAAATGAGCCGGACGACGAGAGGAAGTTCAGCCCGCCCTGGTTATCGAAGTAAAAGCCCGACAGCGTGTAGCCATAAGATGTGTTGAGACTCGTGGCATCGCACCCGGTGCTGGCATGCACGACTCGCGCGTTCGATCGGGCTGGGAGCTTGAACCACAGAACGGCCGCGAGCATCGCCGCAGACACAAGGATAGAAAACGAGGTGGCATGCCATCTCATATATAAGACTTCGCTTTCCGCTGGAACCCCGTGTGTTTCAGTCTACACTAATCGCGCGAGAGCGGCTAATCGGGGTCTTCCTCTTCGATTACTCGGCTTTGACGATCGTCTCAACAATGATGAGCTGGCCGGAGAAGCGCTCTTTTTCCGCTTTGCCAGTGATCGTGACTTTCTGGCCTAGAAGGGGCGTGACTTTCTCGACCGACTCAGTGGCTATGGGATAGACCTTGCCTTCGGCCGCGACCAGCACCGGTACGCCTCCTTTTTCCATGCAAGCCTTTATGCATTTTAGGTCGGCAGCCGTGCCGGCGGCATGCTTGGCGCCACAGCGCGAGTCAGAAAGCGTGCCGGTCCAGGTCTCGGCAGCCGCGCAAACAGAGAGCGCAACGACGACGAACAGAGTGAAAAGCGTTTTCATACCGCCTCCTTGAGAATAGGATCTGAGGTATTGTAGCTCTTTGCGTGACTCCGGGTGTGCACTGAGCGCGGTTGTGCAAGAATGTCCCAAGAGATCACCCATGAACAATTCGCTCCTTTGTATCGCGGCGCTGCTTCTGCCCATGACGGCGCAGTGCCAGCTAGTGGAAGATTTCAATCCGCCCAAGGCGAACTGCTGTCTGGCGACAACAGCGCAGTCGCTCGCGGATCAACTGCAGGATTGGAATCAACTGGGGCGCTATCATGCCGATAATTTAAGATTGATGGCCCTTCCGAAAGACCCCAAGCGAGTCGTATTTTATGGCGATTCGATCACGGACGGTTGGAAACTTGCTCAGTTTTTTCCGGACAAGCCGTTCGTGAACCGGGGCATCGGCGGGCAGACCACTGCGCAAATGCTGGTGCGCATGTTTCCCGACGTGATCGATCTTCAGCCGGCGGCCATGATCCTGCTGGCCGGCACGAACGACATCGCGCGCAACAATGGTCCACAAACATTGACGATGATCGAGGAGAATTTCCAGGCGATCGCGGAACTTGCTCAAGGACACGGTATCAAGGTGATTCTCTGTTCGCTGACTCCGGTGAGCGACTATACGCCACGCCCGCAGACGGTTCGGCGTCCGCCGGCGGATATTCTCAAATTGAACGCCTGGTTGAAGGAGTACGCCGCCAAAACGCACTCGACCTACGTCGATTACCATTCGGCGGTTGCGGACGATAGGGGTTTGTTGCGGCAGGGGCTTTCAGAGGACGGGCTGCATCCGAATGCGAAAGGTTATGAACTGATGGCGCCGGTAGCCCAGCGCGCCATCGATCAGGTGCTTCCATGAGACTCATCCCAACGTTGTTTTTGCTTTCCGGACTCGCAGTGGCAGCCGAGCGGGGCGAAGAAATACGGCTGTGGCCGAACGGCGCTCCCGGATTTGAGAATGAGACGGCCGCCGAGGTTTTCGATGCAGCGCCCAATACGAAGCTGCCTAAGAATTTCAAACTGGTCCACTATCCTTCGATTTACGTATTCCTTCCAGCCAAGGAGAAGGCCAACGGTGCGGCCGTCGTAGTAGCGCCGGGTGGCGGCCACTCGCAGCTCGTGATCGACAAAGAGGGTTGGGAGATTGCCGATTGGCTGAACGCGCAAGGCGTCGCTGCGTTCGTTTTGAAATACCGGCTGGCGCGAGCACCGGGATCGAAGTACACGATCATGGGTAATGAGTTGCCGGACGCCGCGCGTGCGATGCGGGTGGTACGCAAGCGCGCCACCGAGTGGGGTGTCGATCCGGCGCGCATCGGAGTGATGGGATTCTCGGCCGGCGCCGAAGTTGCGGCTCTGATGGCGACGCGCTTCGATGGCGGCAACGACAGCTCAAGCGACGCGGTGGATCGCGTGAGTTCGCGGCCGGACTTCGCGGTGATCGTCTATCCCGGTCTTCAGTCCGGTCCGCTTACGGTTCCAAAGGACGCGCCCACTAGCTTTTTTGTCTGTGCCCATGACGATGCGTCGCACGTTGTCATCACGGTAAACATGTATCTCGAATTCCAGAAACAGGGCGTGCCATCGGAGTTGCACATCTACACCACCGGTGGCCACGGTTTCGGAATGCGGCATCCGGCGCTGCCGGTGGCGACCTGGACCGATCGGCTGCACGATTGGATGCTGGAACGAAAGCTCATGAAGCAGTAAGCATGAAGTCGAGACTGGCGCTGTTGGTTTTGGCACTCGCGTGGGCGCCGATCGCGGTTGCGCAAGTTCGGAATGTCGCCGAGTTGCGCCGCGCATTCGAGAATCCGCCGGACGACGCACGCATCATGATGCGCTGGTGGTGGTTCGGATCCGCCGTCACCAAGCCCGAGCTCGAACGGGAGCTGCGCGTGATGAAAGCGGGCGGCATTGGTGGAGTGGAAGTCCAGCCGGTGTATCCTCTGGCGCTGGACGATGCGGAGCTTGGGTTTCACAATCTTCCTTATCTTTCGGACGGCTATATCGACGCGCTGCGATTCGCGGCTGGGAAGGCGCGTGAACTTGGACTGCGCGTAGACGTGACGCTGGGGAGCGGGTGGCCTTTCGGTGGGCCGCACGTGGCGGTTACCGAGGCTGCTGGACGCTTGCGTTGTGATCGCGTTCCGGTTCCGGACAAGGCTACTTCGGTCGCGTTGCCCAGCTTGGAACATGGCGAGAAGTTGATCGCCGCGTTTCTAGCGCGAGGAGACAGCCGTAGTTTTTCAGCCGAGGGGCTGGAACGAATTGACTCAATCGAGGCGGGACGACTGCATCTAGCTGCGAATTTGAATGGTCCGCACGTGGTTCTCTTTTTCATCGCGAGCCGCACCGGACAGCAGGTGAAGCGGCCGGCGGTGAACGCCGAAGGCTTCGTTCTGGATCATTACGATCGCCGCGCGATCGATCATCATTTGAAGGTGGTCGGCGATCGCTTGCTCGAGGCGTTCGGTTCGAATCCACCTTACGCCGTATTCAGCGACAGCCTGGAGGTGTACGGATCGGACTGGACGTCCGATCTTCTCGCGGAGTTCCACAAGCGCCGCGGCTACGACTTGACGCCGCTGTTGCCCGCGCTGGTCGGCGACATGGGCGCGAAGACGTCGGACGTTCGACGCGACTGGGGGCAAACGCTCACTGAACTGGCTGAGGAGCGATACCTCACGCCGCTTCGAGAGTGGGCGAAGGCGCACGGCACTCGGTTTCGGTCGCAGACTTATGGGATACCGCCCGTGATGCTTTCGAGCAACGCGCTGGTGGATCTGCCCGAGGGCGAAGGATCGCAGTGGCGCGAATTCACCAGCACGCGTTGGGCGTCGTCGGCGAGTCATCTGTACGGACGTCCGGTGACGTCTTCAGAAACCTGGACCTGGCTACACTCGCCCGCGTTCCGTGCGACGCCGCTGGATATGAAAGCGGAAGCGGATCGGAATTTTTTGGAAGGCGTGAATCAATTGGTCGGTCATGGGTGGCCGTATTCGCCTGCGGGCGCCGGTGAACCCGGTTGGCGATTCTACGCTGCCGCTGTGTTCAGCGATCACAATCCTTGGTGGATGGTGATGCCGGAGATCGCGAAGTATCTGCAGCGCGTCAGCTTTCTTTTGCGGCAAGGCGAGCCGGCTAACGACGTGGCGGTGTACCTGCCGACCGAGGATGCCTGGTCGGGATTTCAAG
>JBGPSX010000093.1:0-10784 GCA_041490325.1 Bryobacteraceae bacterium
CATACGAGGACCGTTACACCCGGTCAGGCTGTTAACTGTCCAACTGAAAAACCGGAAACAAGATGTTAAGCTGAAGCGGAAGTCTTGTCAATAGTATTTCGTCGAACTTGCCAATTCGGCGGCGGCCAGCTTTCCACATCCATACACTTTCTCGTAGTGGCATATCCCAAAAACCGAATCCCAGTACCGGACAGGTTTGTGTACTGCGAAGAAATCCTGTATTCTCATGGTTAAGTCAGGACTACAAGGCGTGGTACGTGAAGTGCTTCAAAGCAGGCTCTAACGGGCGAAGAAGTGTGCCCAAGTAAAGATCTTCTGGGGACGGCGGTTTGAAAGACCTCAAGACGCAATTCGTCAGCGCGCTACTGTTCATCCTCACAGTGGCTGCGGTGTGCTGTGCGGTGATCAACTTCCGCCAGCAGAGTGTCTACAACCTCCCTGACGATGGCGTAATCTGGGTGGACCGCGCCGGTGCGGGTGGCGCAAACGTCGTAACGGCACTGCACGTCAACGCCGATGGCGAGGGCGACAACGCCGGCATCCGGGCAGGCGATGTGGTGCTGGAGATCGCCGGGTATCCGATCAAAAAGAGCACCGAAGTGTCGCGCGTGCTGCACGGGGTCGGTTCCTGGCGTCAGGTGCGCTACGAGCTGCGGCGTGGAACCGTCCAGGTACCCGCTCAAGTCATCGTCGGAGAACGAGTCCCAGACCGGGCCGTGTACTACCAGTACGCCGTCGGTGCCATCTACCTGATGATCGGGTTGTTTGTGTACTATCGCCGGGTCAGCGCGCCCCGCTCGGTGCATTTCTACGTGCTGTGCCTGGCTTCGTTTGTGCTTTCGTGCTTTCACTACACCGGAAAGCTGAATGCCTTCGATCAAGCGATTTATTGGGGCAACGTGGCGGCTTCCATTCTTGCGCCCACTATCTTCCTGCATTTCTGCCTGGTATTCCCGGATCGCGCCAAGTGGCTGCAAAACCGGGGCAGCATCCTGCTAGCCTATGTGCCCGGCGTTTTTCTGCTGGCGGTCTACGTCCTGGCCGGTAAGGGAATTCTGCGAGTCGCGGCTTCGCCGATCGAGGTCAATTGGTTCCTGGACCGTGCTTCGCTGCTGTATCTGAGCGCGGTTTACCTGCTGGGAGCGCTCGTTCTGGCTCTGAAGACACCGCACGTCGACGATCCGCTGGTCCGCCGGCAGCTCAAGTATCTCCGTAATGGCGCCCTCTTGGGCGTGGTTCCTTTCACCGCAATCTACGCGGCGCCCTACATCTTCGGGGCTCTTCCAGGCCATTACCAGAAGATGGCCGTGCTTTCGCTCGTCCTGGTTCCCATCACCTGGGCTTACGCGATTCTGCGTTACCGCCTAATGGACGTCGACATCATCTTCCAGCAAGGCTATGTATATACACTCGCGACGCTGGTGGTTCTAGGTATCTTCTACGGCCTGATTTTCTCGTTCACTCGCTCTGAAGACATCAGCCCGCCCGCGATCGTTGGCCTGATCCTTTTTGCGACCTTCATCTTTCAGCCTATTCGCGACTGGCTGCAAGACCAGCTCGATCGATACTTCTTCTACAAAGACCGTTACGACTATCGCCGCACGCTGATCGAGTTCGCGCGCGAATTGGGATCGGAAACCAATCTGGACGAGATGCTTCGGTCGGTGGCGGATCGCCTGGTTCACACGCTCTCCATCCAGCACGTGGCATTTTTCCTGGCCGATGACGACGAGGACCATTTCCGTCTGCAAATGACCATGGGGACTCGCAAGGATCGCGGCCCCAAGCTCATGCACGAACCCGACCTGAGCTTCCTCAAGTCGCACCCCGACAAGCCCTACCTGTTCTTTGAACGCACACGGCACCTGCTGGACGTCGTGTCACACGAGTGGCCGGTCTCAGTCCGCGGCACCATCACCGATCTCGACCTGACCTACTACTTCCCCTGCGCGGTCCGCGGCCGGACCATCGCCTATCTCGCGCTGAGCCGGACCGACAAAGGCGATTTCCTGTCGAGCGATGATGTCGAACTGCTGATCACTTTGTCGGGATACGTCAGTATCGCGGTCGAAAACGCGCGGCTGTATCGATCGCTGCAACGCAAAGCCGACGAATACGAGCGGCTCAAGGAATTCAGCGAGAACATTGTCGAGTCCATCAACGTCGGCATTCTGGCCGCCGATCTGGACGATCGCGTGGAAAGCTGGAATACTCAGATCGAGCGGTTGACCGGGACGCCGCGCCAGACCGCGGTCGGCCGGCGTCTCTCCGAGCTCTTCCCCGCCGAGCTGTGCGAGAAATTCGATCAAGTTCGCGGCAACACCGGCGTTCATAACATCTATAAGTTCGTGCTGAGTGCGCCCGCCGCAGCCAATGGAAACGGACACGCCGCGCAGCCCGTCACACACATGTTGAATCTTGCCGTCGCGCCGCTGGTTTCGAAGGACATGCAGCAGATCGGGCGCCTCATCATCTTCGACGACGTCACCGACCGCGACGAACTGGAGCGGCAACTGGTGCAGGCCGACAAGCTCAGCTCCATCGGATTGCTGGCGGCCGGCGTGGCGCACGAAGTGAATACGCCGCTCGCGGTCATCTCCACTTACGCGCAAATGCTGGCCAAGCAGATTTCCGGCGACGACCAGAAATCCAAGCTGCTCGATAAGATCGCCAAACAGACTTTCCGGGCGAGCGAGATCGTCAATTCGCTGCTCAGCTTCTCCAGAACTTCTCCGACCGAATTTGTGGAAGTGGACGTCAACCGCGTGATCCAGGACACCCTGAGCCTGATCGATCATCAACTGCAGAAATCGTCGATTGAGGTAAACCTGAATCTCGAACCGTCGCTCACAGTGGTGAAAGGCAATTCCGGAAAACTGCAGCAGGTTTTTCTGAATCTTTTCCTGAATGCGCGGGATGCCATGGAATCTGGCGGCACCCTAGCGATCCGCACCTGGAGCGAGGAAGGCTCCGCGCGAATCCAAGTGAGCGACAGCGGGCAGGGCATTGCTCCCGAGCATCTGGCGCGAATTTACGATCCGTTTTTCACCACCAAAGCGGCGCGCAAGGGAACCGGCCTCGGTTTGGCGGTAACCTACGGCATCATCCGCGAACATGGCGGAACC
Organism: Bryobacteraceae bacterium; assembly: GCA_041490325.1. Lineage (GTDB taxonomy): Bacteria > Acidobacteriota > Terriglobia > Bryobacterales > Bryobacteraceae > Palsa-89. The sequence goes on from JBGPSX010000093.1 coordinate 3,126, forward strand.
ATTGAGGCCGAGAGCCGGCCCGGCGCCGGATCGCGCTTCCACCTCGAGCTTCCCTTAGCAAGAAAGCCGGTGCATGCCTGAAACGCTGCCTCCCGACGCTCCTGTTCCTTCACTGCCCAAACGCATCCTGGTTGTTGACGACGAGGTAGATATCCGCGAGAGCCTGGAGACGCTGTTGAGTCTCGACGGCTACGTGGTTGAACTGGCTGAGAACGGCGCCGAAGGACTGCGCAAAGCCGAGACCGGTAACTACGATCTGCTGCTGCTCGATCTCATGATGCCGGACCGTTCCGGCATGGAAGTCCTGCGCGAGATTCGGGAGCGCGACACCGAGACGCCGATCTTCATGATCACCGCCTATGGATCGGTGGAAGTCGCGGTGGACGCGCTCAAGGCTGGGGCCAACGATTATTTTTCGAAGCCCTGGGACAACGAAAAACTGCTGATCGAGATCGACCGGATGATCGCGCACTCGCGGCTTGCGCGCGAGAACGTCCAGCTCAAGCGTGCCTTCAAGCAGCAATACAGTTTTCCGAACATCATCGGCCGGAACGAGCGCATGCTGCGCATTCTCGATCTAGTGACACAGGTTGCTCCCAGCCGCGCGACGATTCTGATCACCGGCGAAACCGGTACGGGAAAGGAACTGATCGCCAAGGCAATTCATGCGCATTCGGCGCGCAGCGAACAGCCGTTTGTCCCGGTGAACAGCGGCTCGGTGCCCTCGGAGCTGATGGAATCGGCGCTGTTCGGTCACGTGAAGGGCGCCTTCACCAGCGCCATCTCGGCGCGCAAGGGATACTTCGAAACCGCCAACAAGGGCACCATTTTCTTTGACGAGATCGGCACCATCAGCCCGGAAACGCAGGCCAAGCTGTTGCGCGTGATTCAGGAGCGCGAGTTCATGCCGGTCGGCTCGACGGACACGATCAAGGTGGACGTGCGCATCATCGCTGCCACCAACGCCGATCTGAAGAGGCTGGTGGACGACGGAAAGTTCCGCGAAGATCTCTACTACCGGCTCAACGTCATCAATCTCTCGCTGCCGCCATTGCGCGAGCGCAAGGAAGACATCCCGCGGCTGGTGGAATTCTTCTTTGTGAAATTCAGCCGCGAGAACGAGAAGTTTCTCGACTCGGAGCAAAAGAGCCTGCTGCATTTTGAGCCCGACGCCATGCAGCTTCTGATGGACTACAACTGGCCAGGCAACGTGCGCGAGCTGGAGAATGCGGTGGAGCGCTCGGTGGTGCTTGCGTCACAGGCGACGGTTCCCGTGGATGTGCTGCCGGACTCGATCCTGCAAGCCGGCGGCGTGCGAATCCGCCGTGACGAAAGCGGTACGCTCCCGGCCGATGCGTCCTTGTTTGAAGTAGTAGCGGACTACGAGCGCCGCAAGATCATCGAAGCCTTGGAGTCGGTGAACTGGAGCCAGACCGACGCCGCCGAAAAGCTCAGCATCCCGCTCTCGACTCTCAATCAGAAAATCAAGCGACTGAACATCGACGTCCGCCGCAAGGGCGGCGCCAGCACGGCCTAGGGAATCTAGCGCGGCTGTGCTTTCAGCGTCTTCGTTACAAATCCGTGATGTCCTGTCCCAGTCATTCCGAGCGCGATCTCTTACCTAAAAGCGACACGAGATACGCCTGTGCGACTGGCTCGTCTCGAATCGCCTTCCAGCTTTCGAATGCAGCCAACACGGCATCTATCTGACTAAGGACATCGGTCTGCGTCCATTCCTTCCCGGTGTCGTAGTCCGCTTCCTCGCGACGCTGTTGTACTTGAACGAAGGTGTGAGCGACCGTATGCGATGCTGGAATACAGCCAGCTCAGGGCTTGGGGGAGGATTCTTCTTGAATTGAGCATCCAGTTCGGCACGCTTTTCCACCGAGGCACTCTTCATCTTTCCATGCATGAAGATTCGGCCCAGCTCGGAACGCAGCTCGGGACGTCCCCAGTTCAAAGTGGCTTCAGAAATTAGTAGATGAAACAGCCCGTAGTACGCTGTGGATACGGCCCTCCTAAGGCTCGCTTGACGAGGATTTGTCGGCTCCAGGTTCGCTAACTGCTGAGCCAGTTCAAGCAGATCGTCGGCATAAGCCATCGATCATGCCCACGCTTCTTCCTGAAGCGCTGCCTGCTCGGACTGGCTGCGGAAACTGAAATAGGGAAGGACACCCCATTGTTCGAGCGGTTGAAGGTGCTGCACAATCGCATTGGTGATTTGGTTGGTAGCGTTCCGCAACTGATCCCGGCGGCTGGCTCGGTCGGAAAGGAGAATTCTGAAGAAGATGGCTGGCTCGCCACTCCAATCTTCGCCAAGCGTGTACTTCAGACGTACAACGTCGTGCCCAAGCTTCGGCTTGAGATCGTTGATAGCGTCTTCGAGTTGGTTTTGCTGTGCAAACGCCTTGGCAATGTACACTACCTCATTATCGCGCTTCAGAGGACGCAACTGGCTTCTTTGGAAGGCGCGGCCCTACCCACGTCCAATCAATTGAGCTATACGACCACCGGCACTAGCCCCGATTCGACGGTCTGTTGATCCGACGTTACCGGGCGAAGCCGGTGGACACGGGCGGTCGCGACGATCGTTCGATCGGCTGGATCTCGAAGCACACTCAGCGACGCAATTTCCGACACGACTTCGTACGTCAAGCGGAAGTACCCGAAGCGCAGGATCGGCAACCAAACTGTGGCTAGCCGGCCGTCTCTGGGGAACTATAAGTGTTTGGGCGGGCGCCAGCCGATGTTCGCTCGCATCGACTGAAGCGCTGCATGGCCAGCGACGATCCATATTTCGAGACTAAGGCTGCCGACGCGGCCGGATTGTATTTGACGGCGTCGCAGCGCGCAGCCGCGTTTTGCATGGATGAAAAGACCGCGATTCAGGCGCTCACCGTTTCGATCCGCGAGTACAAGTGAAAAAGATCGAGCCGATGGCACAGAACACGGAAGCGACGGTGGTCGCGGCGTACCCAAGTAGAGCATTTTGGGAGCGACTATACTCGTGAGATGCAAATCTACGGTCTGCGATGGGGCGCCATCGTTGGATTGGCTGTGTTAGCCGAGGTTTTGCTGATTGCGTCTGCCGTGCTGTACGTTGTGATCTACAGCTACGCGATCAATCCACATCAGCCTAATTCCGTCTATGAGGCGCATGCGCGCGTGGCCAGCCCGTGGGTGTCGATCGCAGTGGGTCTGCCGTTGTTGTACCTTTTCTCGCCGTGGATAGCGCGGCGGAGTCCTGCTGGTCTCGCGAACGGCCTGGCGATTTGGGCGTGCCTGTTCGTCGTCGACAATGCGATCCTGATCGGGGCCGCAGGTTTCAAAGGCATTACAGACATCCTGCCTTTCTGGCTGGCCTCGCACGCGACCAAACTGTTGGGCGCCTGGGCCGGTGGGCGGGGCGCGGGCTAATTGATCGGCATTCGCTGCTACTAGTAGGACTTCGCGATTACTACCCGGCGATCGACTTGCTCGCCGGTTACAATGCATTTGCCCGGGCCATCGTACTCGTCCACTAGCGGGATGCAGCGCACAGTGGCCTTGAACTCTTTCATGCGCGCGTCGCACGCAGGATCGTCCTTCACATGCGCCATGACGAATTTGCCGCCACCTTTTTCGGCCGTGACTTTCTTGAGAAGGTCTTCCACTTCGCCGATCGAATTGGCCAGCACAGTGTTTTCTTTGAGACGCTGCTTGGCGGCGGCGTGCAGATCGTTCTGCATTTGCTCCAGCATGTTGGGCAGCCTTGCGGCTACAGCGGTTTGCGGCACCACTTCCTTGGTGCCGGTATCCCGGCGTTTGACGACGATGTTACCGGAAGCAAGATCGCGCGGACCTAGCTCCAGCACGATCGGCACGCCGCGCCGCTCCCAATGGAAAAATTTCGCGCCGGGCGACTGGCCCTCGCGATCGTCCACCTTGGCGCCGACTTCCTTGGCGATGCGATGAGCGGCTTCGAGGACGTTGGCCTTCTCATCGTCCTTACGGAAAATCGGAACCAGCACGGCTTTCTGCGGCGCAAGTTTCGGCGGCAGCACGAGGCCTTTGTCGTCGGAATGGCTCATAATCAAGCCTCCGATCAGGCGCGTGCTGACTCCCCAACTGGTCTGCCACACGTAATCGAGCTGGCCTTCTTTGCTTTGAAACCGCACGTCGAATGCTTTGCCAAAATTTTGTCCAAGGTCGTGACTGGTCCCGGCTTGCAGCGCGAGACCGTTCTGCATCATGGCTTCGATGGCATAGCTTCGATGCGCGCCCGCGAATTTTTCGGCTCTGGTCTTGACGCCCTTGATCACCGGCATCGCCATCACGGTTTCGGCGACTTCAGCGTAGACATCCAGGATTCGCAATACTTCCTCGACCGCTTCTTCATGGGTCGAGTGCGCGGTGTGTCCTTCCTGCCAGAGAAACTCGGTGGTACGCAGGAACATGCGGGTGCGCAGCTCCCAGCGAATGATGTTGCACCATTGGTTCACCAGCACCGGCAGGTCGCGATAACTCTGAATCCATTTCGCGAAGAAATGGCCGATGATCGTTTCTGACGTCGGACGAATGACGTAAGGCTCTTCCAGCACTTTGCCGCCGGCTATGGTGACCACGGCTAGCTCCGGCGAGAATCCTTCGACGTGCTCGGCTTCTTTTTGCAAAAAGCTTTGCGGAATCAGGAGCGGGAAGTAAACGTTCTGATGGCCGGTGGCTTTGAAGCGATTGTCCAGCTCGCGCTGCAGGAGTTCCCAGACAGCGTAGCCATTGGCTTTGATGACCATGCAGCCTTTGACGATTTCGGCTGGTTCCGCCATGTCGCCCTGGAGCACGACGTCTTGATACCAGGCGGCGAAGTCCTGGCTGCGAACAGTGATGGGAGATTCGGGCATAATTGAGTGCTAGGTTTTAGGTTACGACAGCCGTTTGCGACAATGCCATCATAGAGTGATCAACTTTTATGGCGAGGTGTGTTCGCTGCTCGGCTGACAATCCTGACACGAACCGTTTTTGCGGTTCCTGCGCCGGGGTGCTGACGCCCGATTCTCCGGCATCGCAAATGCCTACGCAGGTGTCGTCGCCTCGGTCAAGTAGCTCGCCATCGTCCGATTCATCCGAAGACGGACGGTTTCTGCCGGGCACGTTGCTGGGAGATCGCTATCGCATCATCAGTCTGCTGGGCGCCGGCGGAATGGGCGAGGTCTATCGCGCCACCGATCTGCGGCTGGGGCAGGCGGTAGCGCTCAAGTTTCTGCCGGAAGAGGCGTCGCGCGATCCGAAAACGCTGGCGCGTTTCAACAACGAAGTGAAGATCGCGCGGCAGGTGGCGCATCCCAACGTATGCCGCGTGTACGACATCGGTGAAGTGGAGGGACTCGCCTATCTTTCGATGGAGTATGTCGACGGTGAGGATCTAAATTCGCTGCTGCGGCGCATTGGGCGATTGCCGTCCGATAAAGCCATCGAGATTTCGAGGAAACTGTGCGCGGGCCTGGCCGCGGCGCACGACAAAGGCGTGCTGCATCGTGACCTCAAGCCCGCCAATATCATGATCGACGGCCGCGGTCACGTGCTGATCACGGATTTTGGGCTGGCCGGCGTGATGGGGCAAATCGAGGGACTCGAAGCGCGCAACGGGACGCCCGGATACATGTCGCTCGAGCAACTGGCGGGCACGGAAGTCTCCGCGCAAAGCGACGTATTCGCGCTGGGCGTGGTGCTATATGAGATGTTCACGGGCAAGCGGCCTTACACGGCGAAGACGCGCGCCGAGTTGATGCGTCTAACCGGGGAAGGGAAGCCGGCGTCGCCGCGCAGCATCGTCAAAGACATCGATCCGGCGGTGGAGACCGTGATCCTGCGCTGCCTCGATCCGGACCCACGCAGACGGCCTTCATCGGCGCTGGCTGTGTCTGCCGCATTGCCGGGAGGCGATCCGCTCGCGGCTGCGTTGGCCGCCGGCGAGACGCCGTCACCGCAGATGGTGGCCGAGTCCGGAGAAAAATGCGGGATGGGTTCCAAGGCCGCGTTCGGATGGATGGCGGCAGTCATCTTGGGACTGGCCGCGGTCACTTTCGTCCGAGAGCGTGTGAATGTCTTGGCGAAGATCCCGTTTGATCAGCCGCCCGAGGTTCTGGCGCAAAAGTCTCGCGAGATTCTGACGCAACTTGGATACGGCGATGGCGGCAAATACAGTGCGTCGGGATTTGCCTACCGGGTTCCGGTGCTGCGTTACATGCTGCGCCAGATGCCGGGCGATCCGTGGCCGCGACTAGCGAAGGGCCGTCCTGCCGGGATGCGGTTTTGGTATCGCTCCAGCTCGTTCCCTCTTGCGCCACAACAAACCGGGCCGCTGATGCACGTAACGATCAGCGATCCTCCGCCCGACGTTGCAGGAATGACGGACGTGATGGTGGATCCGCAAGGCCGCTTGCTGGCATTCACGGCTGTTCCTCCGGATTACACAGCGACTACCAACCAGCCGCATGCGCCGCCGTGGAATACGCTGTTTCAGGCCGCGGGTCTCGACATCGCACGCTTCCGTCCGGTGGACTCAAGATGGACGCCACCTGCTATGGCCGACGCGCGAGCCGCCTGGGACGGCAGCTATTCGGAGAATCCCGACATTCCTATTCACATTGAAGCAGCGGCGTTTCAAGGCAAGCCGGTTTTCTTTGTGCAGTACGGACCTTGGATGCAACCTCCCCGTCCCGGCGCGCCACCCGAAGGGCGATCGCCCGGCGACCTGGTGTATCTGATATTGCAATTAGTGGTTGTTCTCGGATCGATCCCATTCGCGCGTTACAACCTGCAGATGGGGAGAGGCGATACCCACGGAGCGTTTCGGTTGGGTCTTTTTGCGACAGCGCTGAACCTGGCGGCTTGGATCATCGGCGGCACTCACGTAGGCAATGCGTCGGAAGGCGATCTTTTCTTTATGGCCTGCATGCATGCCGTGTTCGGCGGGGTCACGCTGGCGCTGACTTATATTTCATTTGAACCGTTCGTGCGCCGCAAATGGCCTCAAACAATTATTTCGTGGAGCCGCATCATGGCCGGCAAATTTCGCGATCCGGTGGTGGGCAAGGAGACGCTTATCGGCACAGCCATCGGGCTTGTATTGGAATTGATCGGATTGTGCGGCATGTTAGTGCACCGTGCCGTTGGAACACCGTCCCTGGATCTCTCCACCAGCGAGCTTGCGCTTATGGGCGCGCGACAGATGACCGGACTGTATTTGTGGCTGGGCTCGGACACGCTCTTCAAATCTCTGGGCATTCTCTTTCTTCTTTTTCTTGCGCGGACATTGTTGCGGAAGCAGTGGCTGGCCGCGGGCCTGCTCATCATCGTGCTGGCTGGAGTCAGCGCGCCCAATCTGCCGAATCCCCTGGTAGCGTGGCCGACTTACATCGTGATGTTTTCCGTAATGGTGTTGACGCTGATGTATTTTGGTCTTTGGGCGCTGGTGCGGGCCATTTTTACAACGTCACTGCTGGGTGCGTTTCCACTGACAACCAATCTGTCGGCCTGGTATGGATGGGCGGCGGTGTTCACGATGATCGCGGTGCTGGGGCCGGCAGTGGTGGGTTTTCGAACGTCGCTGGCGGGACAGCGGCTGTTTCGGGTTATGGACGAGTGAGGAGTCGAGAACTATCCTGAACCACCGCTCCC
>JBGPSX010000094.1:0-10740 GCA_041490325.1 Bryobacteraceae bacterium
AATGGGTCGAGACGAAACGAATGGAGATACATGTGTCCCTGCGGATGGATCGCCTCCGCGTACTTGTTCACGCAAAGCTCGACGCGCTTGCCGCCGAATACAAGGGTCTCCTCGAGTTTCGAGAGCAGCACGTAGCGGCCGACGGGCGGCTTGGTGGCCGCGGTGAGCAAGCCGTGATAGCGGCGGGTGTTGAGATCGACGACGGTAGAAGATGCAAATCCGCCGATGCCGTTTGTTTCGAGCCATTCGCGCGTGGAGGCTTCGGTAAGATCGCTGCAGACCAGGGAGTCGAACTCGATCGGCAGCTTCATGGCGCATGCTCATGATATCCGGCACGGACCTACGGCTTGACACATATGGCGATAACAGCTATAGTTGAAAAAGCCATATTTGAAGCCCGCTCCCTTTGGTCACGGCTCGGCTCGCGGCATAATCTACATTCTGAGCCGTGACTGTAAGGAGCGGTTTGAGTAACTTGGAAGGAGCGTACATGACAGCGTTGACGCCGGCGATGTTTCAAGTGTTGGTGGCGATTGGGGACGAGGAGAAGCACGGTTACGCGATTTTGAAAGAAGTGGAAGAGCAGACGGGCGGGGAAGTGCGGCTCAGCACCGGCACTCTGTACGCGATGATCAAGCGCTTTCTGGCCGAGGGAATCATCAAGGAATCTCGTAATCGCCCGCCGGCTGAAGAAGACGATCAACGGCGCCGCTACTATCGCCTGACTCCGCTTGGGCGGGAGGTGGCGACGGCGGAAGCGGAGCGCATGGAGAAGCTGGTGGCGGCGGCGCGCGAGAAGCATTTGCTGCGGAGACTCAAGCCGGCGTAATCGGAGGCGCGAGATGGGCGTTCGAAAAACATCCTGGTCAGATCGCATCTATCGCGCGTTGCTGCGTCTGTTCCCGTTCGATTTCCGCGGCGAGTTCGAGTCGGAAATGGAGCAGGCCTTTCGCGAGCAGCGCGATTCCGCCGAGCGTCGCGGCGGCAGGATCGGACTATTCCGCCTGTGGTGGGATACGATTACCGGGATCTTCACAACAGCGCCGGCCGAGCATCTGTCCATCCTCCAGCAAGATTCCCGTTATGCGCTTCGCATGATGAGGAAGAACCTCGGTTACACCGCGGTGGCGGCGCTCACGCTGGCGTTGGGAATCGGCGCGAATACCGCGATCTTCAGCGTGATCCACGCCGTGCTGCTGAAGCCCTTGCCGTACGAACAAGGCGACCAGTTGGTGATGTTGCATCATCGCGCCGAAAAGGCGGGGCTGAATCATGGTTATTCCGTCCTCGAAATCAACGACTATCGACGCCAAAACGGATCGCTGAGTGAACTGGTGGAATATCACAACATGCAGTTCACCCTGCTTTCGAAGAATGACGCGACGCGCGTGCGCACCGGTGTCGTGTCGGACGGCTTCTTCCGCATGTTTGGCGTTAAGCCGATCCTGGGACGCGACTTCACGCCCGCCGACGATCAAACCGGCGCTCCGGCGGTGCTGCTGCTCAGCTACGAGTTTTGGAAAAAGCACGAAGGCGGCGATCCGAACATCGTGGGGAAGAAGTACGAGATGAACGACCGGGTCCACACCGTGATCGGAGTCTTGCCGCCGGTGCCGCAATACCCACAGGAAAACGACGTTTACATGCCTACGTCGGCGTGTCCGTTCCGGGGGAATCCGCGCGCCATGGCGAGCCGCACTTCGCGCATGATGCGTCTGTTCGGCCGATTGAAGCCGGGTGTGACGCTGGAACAATCCAAGACGGACCTTGCTTTGGTCGCTTCCAGGCTGGCGCGCGAGTATCCGGACGCTTATCCGAAAGAGATGGGTTTCACCACCAATTCCAGTTCTTTGCGACAGGAATTGACCGCGGGCGCTAAGCCATTGCTGCTGGTGTTGCTTGGCGCGGCGGCGTGCGTGCTATTGATCGCCTGCGCGAACGTCGCGAACCTGATGCTGGCTCGGATGTCGGGTCGCGAGCGCGAACTGGTGGTACGTTCGGCGCTGGGCGCGGGGAAAGGCCGATTGCTGCGCCAACTGTTCACAGAAAGTTTCATCATGGCGCTGCTGGCCGCAGCAGTGGGAGTGCTGCTGGCGTCGCAAACACTGAAGCTGCTGGTTGATTTCGTGGCCAAGCTCACGCCTCGGGCGCGCGAAATCCAGGTGGATGGATTCATGCTTCTGTTTGCTCTGGGAGCAGCGTTTCTCACGAGTGTTGTGTCGGGCTCGGTGTCCGCTCTCTATTCCCGTGACGACCTGGCGGGTGGTTTGAAGGATGGCAGCATGCATTCCACCTCCGGCCGCCGCCGTGGACATGCGCGCGATGTGCTGGTGATTTGCCAAGTGGCATTCTCGTTCTTACTACTGATCGGAGCCGGCCTCATGCTGCGCAGCTTCAGCAAACTGCAGCAGGTCGATCCTGGATTCGTTCCTCAGCGCGTGCTGGCCATGTCGGTGGAACTGAATTGGTCGAAGTATGGATCGCAGCAGACTCGGGATGTATCAGCGCGGTTACTGGATAAGATACGGGCGTTGCCAGGAGTGCTTTCAGCCGCGTTCTCGTCCAGCTATCCCATGGACCCCGATAGCATGACCGGACATTGGGATCGGCGCTTCATCATCGAAGGCCGCCAGCTCCCGGATGCCGCGCGTGCGCAGGTGTCAAACATAAGATCGGCCAGTCCGGATTACTTCAAGACTCTGGGCATTCCGTTGCTGCAGGGCCGTACATTCACGGAATCGGACAACGAAAAAGTGCCCGAGGTAGCGGTGATCAACCGATCGTTTGCACAGCATTACTGGCGAGATGAGGATCCCATCGGGAAGCGGCTTTCGTTCGATGCCGGAGAAACGTGGATCACGCTAATTGGCGTGGCCGGTGACGTGAAGGAGTTCGGTCTGGGTCGCGAGGCAGGCGACGAGTTGTACATTGCCCAAGCCCAGACGCCGGCGTTGGGCACCATCCTGGTTCGCAGCGCGCTGGGTGGGCTGAGCCTCGCCAATCAGATGCGGCGCGCGGTGCGTGACGTGGATCCGCAGACCGCGATCCCCAACGTTGAGACTCTGGAGCAAGCCCGCAGCAATTCGCTGGCGGCGCCGCGAGTGATGACCAACCTGCTCGGTATCTTCGCCGGACTCGCGCTCGCCATCGCGGCTTTTGGAATCGGTGGAATTCTGGCGCTCATGGTGAATCAGCGGGTCAGCGAAATCGGAATCCGCATCGCGCTGGGAGCGAAGCCGATGCAAGTGTTGGGAATGATATTACGGCGCGGGATGACGCTGGTGGTGATCGGTTTAGCGATCGGCCTCGCATCGGCGCTGGCGCTGACGCCGGTCATGAAGACGCTGCTTTTTGAAACCGAGCCGAGCGATCCGTTCACCTTCGCGGGCGTGTCGCTTACGCTTGCCACCGTGGCGTTGGTGGCGTGTTATCTTCCGGCTCGGCGCGCGTTGCGAATTGATCCCTTGCGTGCGCTTCGGGCAGAATAGGACAAGTCATGAAACGAATCATGGTGTTGATACTCGCGGTTACCGGAGCCTTGGCGCAACAGCCTCAATATACGGTGGACAAGCAGTTGGTGATGCCGGCGAATTATCGCGAGTGGGTTTTCTTAAGCTCTGGACTCGGCATGACATACGGCCCGGTGGCCGAGGAAAACCGCGATCGCCCACCGATGTTCGACAACGTTTTCGTTACGCCCGCCGCTTATCAGGCTTTTATTAAGAGTGGAAAATGGCCGGAGCAAACCACGTTCGTTCTGGAGGTGCGCGGGTCAGTGACCAAGGAGTCGATTAACAAGGGTGGCCACTCGCAGGGCGACGTGGTCGCCATCGAAGTCGAGGTCAAGGATACGGCCAGATTCCCGGGCAACGGGTGGGCCTTCTTCGGCTTCAACAAAACCCCAACTGGGAAAATATTTCCGCGGCCGGCTGCGTGCTATTCGTGCCATTCCGAAAAAGCCGCTGTCGACAACACCTTCGTGCAGTTTTATCCAACGCTCCTGCCGATCGCGAAGGAAAAGGGAACGCTGAGCCCCGCTTACGCCGCGGCTTCAGCTGCCGGCCACTAGTGAGCTTTTGAAAAGCTCACTCCAACCGCTTCCTTCGGGCGCGGCTCAGAATCGAAGCCTACGCATTACAGCGCCACGACGCTAACAACCACTAGCCGAGCCGCGACCAAAGGAAGCAAATCGCCCGCTGCGCGTGTCCATACCGGCGAGGAACGCTGCCAGCAAGCTGTTGAATCGAAATGGTTGCCAGCTGCGTTCCTCAAGAGCGGTGGTTTAGATCCAGACTTTTTCCGCCGGAACCCCGCGCCGGCACATCTCACAGGATCCGGCATCCTTATAGTAAGTCGCGTCCAGCTTCGCCAGATAGTAGAACGGCAGCGGACTGAAGTCGATCGTCTTGGGAGTCGGCTGATAAATGATTACTGCCAGGCCCACCACTTGCGCGCCCGTCGATTCCACCAGGTTCTTCAGCACCGAGAGATTCTTTCCCGATCGAAGAATGTCGTCGACCAGTAAGACCTTCTCGCCAGGCGTCTGCTCCAGATACTGGCGAAAACGCATGGATCCGTTCTCTTTGTCGGCCCAATAAACTTGGTGCGCGCGCAAAGCCTCGCACACGCCGTAGGCCACCGGCAACCCTCCGGTATCGGGAGAGACAATGGAAAGCTCCGGGATCATGGCCCGAATCTCCGAGTTAGCGCGCAGCAGCCGGCTCAATCCTACGCTCAGAACTTTGGCGTGCTGGTAGTAGCGCATCGCCAATTGCACCTGCATGTATTCGGTGGAGTGCAGGCCGTTGGGGTACTCGAAGTGTCCGTCGCGGATGGCCCCAGTGTGCCGCAACAGCTTTACTACTTCATCTTGTGTCGGAACCAAATGCATAAAGTTTGTCCTTCTTACTTATGACGCGCCTCGGCCGGTAAGCACTCGCGGGATGGTACGCAGGATGATTTTCCAGTCCAGCGCCAGCGACCAGTTGTCGATATACTGCATATCCATTTTCATCCAGGTATCGAAGTCGATGGCGTCGCGGCCAGCCACGGCCCACAGGCAGGTCAGGCCCGGACGCATCCGCAGACGCCGCCGTTGCCAGCGTTGATACGTCTCCACCTCTTCGGGCACAGCCGGACGCGGCCCCACCAGCGACATGTCGCCCTTCACCACGTTCCACAGTTGCGGCCATTCGTCGATCGAGAACTTGCGCAAAAACCGGCCCACACCGGTGAGACGCGGATCGTTGGGAATCTTGACGGCGGTCGCCCGCTTGCTTAGATGCGCCAGCGACGCCTTCAGCTCCTCGGCGTTATTGCACATCGACCGGAACTTGTAGAACGTGAATCGCCGGCCGTTGAGTCCGCAGCGCTCCTGGCGGAAAATCGCGGGCCCGGGCGAGGTGAGCCGGATCAGTAACCCGATTGCAAACATGAACGGTAGCAGCAACACTAACGCCGCCGCCGCCAGCACGACATCGGTGCTGCGTTTCGCGAGCAAACGGATTTCGTCGTGTGGAGCGGCCGAGAAAGTGAGCAGCGGCGTTGCGCCTAGTCTGTCGAGATACACCTGGCTGTTGACATGCGGAAAAAAATCGACCACCACGCGCGTGCGGACTCCCTCTTCGTCGCACAGTAAGAACACTTCCTCCATACCGGCCAGCTTGCTGCTGTCCACGGCAAAGATGATCTCGTCGATCACGTGTCCGCTCAGCAACTCGTGCAATCGGGAAAGTTGAAACTGTTCGTAGGTCTCAGACAACTGGACTTGCCCGGGTTGCTCGTCGAGGAAACCCATCAATCGAATGCCGTAGTCGGCGGACTGCTCCAGTGCTTCTCCCAGATGGCGTGCCCTTTCGCCCGAGCCCACCACCATCACGTAGTGCGCCGTTCCGAATCCGCGCCGGACCGCTCCGATCACTCGGGCGGCATTGATTCGGAACAGGCACAGGAGAATCCAGGCGTACACCGCGAACAAAGCCACAAACGAGCGGCTGAGGTCGAGGCGCAGCATGAATTCCACCACCACCAGCGAGATCGCCCCCAACAGGCATTGCCGGAACGTGTCGCGCAGCACCACGCTGGGATGCGCCGAATCCAGCTTTTCGTAGACGTTAAACCAGTAACCGATCGCGATCCAGCACAGCACCGATACCACCAGTAGCAAGGCCGCAATGGGGAAATCGAGATAGAAAACCTTCTCAAAAGTCGCGCGGAAATTTAGCCGGGTTCGGGTCTGGTAAGCTGCGATAAACGCCAGCGACGCAAGGAGTACGTCGGTAAGCCCAAAGATCAGCTTTACTTTCCTGTAGTGCCGGCTAAACACGTTCGGAAACAGAATAACATGAGGCGTTTCAGAGCGTTCCCCTGGTGAAAAAACTTTGAATCCTGGAGCCCGCGTGTTGAATCGGAAGATCCATGGATGATTCAGAGCTGCGCTACCCTGTGGGGAAGTTCAAATTTCCAGTCTCGGTGAGCGAGTCCGAACGCGCGACGTTCATTCAAGAGATTGCCGAGATGCCGGAGCGATTGCGCGCGGCTGTCGCGGGCCTATCCGATTCCCAACTCGAAACGCCGTATCGGCCGGGCGGATGGACGGTGCGTCAGGTGGTGCATCACGTGCCTGATAGCCATCTCAACAGTTATGTCCGATTCCGCCTGGCTCTGACTGAGGACGCGCCTGCGATAAAGCCTTATGAGGAAGATCGTTGGGCCGAGCTGACCGATGCCCGGACTGCCCCGGTGGAAGTCTCGCTCAAGTTGCTCGAGTGCCTGCATGCGCGCTGGGACACGTTGTTGAAGTCGCTGAGCCAGACCGAGTGGAAGCGGACGTTTCGGCACCCGGAGTTGGGTCTGGTGAGTCTGGAGAATAACGCTGCGCTCTACGCCTGGCACGGGCGCCATCATGTGGCCCATATCCTGCGTCTTCGTGAACGCATGGGCTGGAAGTAGTAGAAAGATTGTGGAAACGAATCCCAGGTTAAGACGTATTAGTAATTAAGGGCGATCTTGTGTCGAATCGAATTGCCATCGCGATCGGGTTGGGCGCTGCCGGCGTTACAGCCGCGATGACAGTCGGAGTCTTCGGTATCTTAGTGAGTTCGGACGGCCCACGCTTACAGTCACCTTCGAGAACCACGCCCGCGATCGTTTCCATTTGCCGCCCGGCTTTGGCTTCGCATTCAAGCGTGCGGCCACGCGGGCGAGCATTCGATTTCGAAGCGGCAGCTAGCGTGCAGACGCAAGTTTCGACCCCGGTTCTCGCACACACCAGTATTTCGCGGCCCAGAACGGAGCGGCTGAAGTTTGAAGCCGCAAAGGCCCATCGCACGCGACCTCCGCCGCTGTTTCTCTCGATAGCCTAATTCTTTCCCACGCCTGGCCCGTTGTGCGGAAGCTGGGTAATTTTTCGCCATTTAATATTGCATCGGAAAGATGCAGAGAGGCGTTTATGTCTGAGTTTAACGGTGCGACCAGTAGTTCTACACCTAAACCATCCGGCGGATTTGTCAGGCAGGTTCTGTTTACGGGCAAGCTTCTGGTCATCGCGTCCGGAGTTGTCGGCCTGTTGTGGGCCATCGATTCCCTCGTTACGGGTTGAGAGAAGGAGATCAAGAGCCATGCGTTTGTTCATATTTTCACGTGGAATTTTATTGACCAAAGAGGTCCGAAGCTACGTTGAGCGACGGCTGCATTTCGCATCCGATCGCTTCGCCGATCAAATCGGCGATGTAACCGTGGTGCTGCGCGACCTCAACGGACCGCGCGGAGGCGTCGACAAGGAATGCATCATTCGCGTTGAATCTCCGCGCATCGGCCGTCTGGTCGTTGAGGAGCGGAGCGAGGGAGTAATGGCCGCGATTTTCGGCGCGGTGCAGCGGTTCTCTGACACAATGAAGCAGAGAATCGCGCGCCGGCGAAAGCGTGGGCGGTTGCAACTGCGCAGTGTCCCCGCCTGGCGCCCGGTCCACGACCCATAGAGTTGAACCACGATTAGATGCCCCACGACACCCCCACTATTCTGATCGAAGTGGGTGGTGCTGTTCTGGGGCTCGCGATTCTGGGGCGGATTGCCTCCAAGGCCGGATTCTCGGCCATTCCGCTCTACCTGATCGCCGGACTTGCGTTTGGAAACGGTGGACTCGCGCCGCTCGAATTGAGCGCTAGCTTCATCAGCGTCGGCGCGGAAATCGGCGTCCTGCTCTTGCTGTTCATGTTGGGCCTGGAGTACACCGGCGAGCAGCTCAAGGACAGTCTGCAGCGCGGATTGCCGTCCGGGATCATAGATTTTATTCTGAATTTCCCACCCGGACTCATCGCCGGCCTGCTGCTGGGCTGGCAAACCTTGCCCGCGATTCTGCTGGGAGGCGTGACCTACATCTCTTCTTCGGGGATCATCTCGAAGTTGCTCGCGGAATTGGATAGGATGAAACATCCCGCGACGCAGACGGTGCTTTCGATTCTGGTTCTCGAGGATCTGGCCATGGCCATCTATCTGCCCTTGGTGGCGGTGCTGTTGGCGGGCGGCGATGCGCAGAAAATCTGGCTGTCGATTGTGATCGCGATCGCGACCGTCTCGGTAGTTCTGGTCGTAGCGGTCCGATATGGAAACCAGATCAGCGAGTTCGCTTCACACGAATCGGATGAAATTATTCTTCTGACCACCTTCGGCGCGGTGCTGCTGGTGGGCGGGTTGGCGCAACGGTTGCAGATATCGGCGGCCATCGGCGCTTTCCTGGTGGGCATCGCATTATCCGGACCGCTGGCGCATCGGTCCCAACAACTCGTGGCCCCGCTGCGTGATCTCTTTGCCGCGGTATTCTTTTTTTTCTTCGGACTCCAGATCGATCCGCACGCGCTCCTTCCGGTTCTGCCATTGGCGCTCGGGCTGGGCGTGATCACTGCGTTGACGAAGATCCCCACCGGCTATTGGGCCGCCCGGCGTTCCCGGCTCGATCGACGAATTTCTCTCGGAGCCGGCTTGCAGTTGATCGCGCGCGGCGAGTTCTCGATCGTCATTGCCGGCCTTGGTACTCAACTGGAGCCTCGCCTCGGCACTTTGTCCGCCGCCTACGTCCTGGTGCTCGCGCTGGCCGCTCCGGTTTTGGCGCGGCTAATTAAGTGAACGGTTCGGAGTTATCTTGAAAGCATGCCTTCGGTCCTTGAAACCGAGGAAGTAAAACTGGGAGGCCCCCATGGCGGCGGACCGCGCGATCTCGGTCCGAACGATCGCTGGTGGGGCGGCGGCGACGGCGGAGACGGACGCTATGTTCCCGGCGCAGGACTTCTCGCCATGCGCTTTGTCCTGGTTTCAATCACCGTTCTCTTCATCACCGTCGGCGTGGCCTACTATATCCGCGCGCAGTCGGCGGTAAACTGGCAGGCCATCGCCGTCCCGCGCTTGTTGTGGTTGAGCAGCGCGCTGATTCTGGCGTCGAGCTGGACATTCGAAACCGCGCGCGGGAGCCTGGAAAGGAAGAACAACAAACGCTACGTACGCTGGCTCGAATACACCGCCGGTATCGGGCTGGCGTTTCTGGCCTCGCAACTACTTGCGCTGCGGGAGCTGGTCATGCAGGGGATCTATCTGCGGCACAACCCCCACAGCTCGCTTTTCTACGTCGTCACGGGCGCGCACGGCGTGCATCTGCTGGGAGGCATCGCAGCATTGTGCTATCTGCTGATCCACGCCTCGCTGCGTCCGGAGACCATGCTGTTCGCCTTCGCGCGCCAGCGTAGCCGCACTTCGGTGGCTGCGCTGTATTGGCATTTTCTCTCCGTGTTGTGGCTGGGACTGTTCGTCTGGCTGCTGCTGTGGCCTTGATCAAAGCAGCATCCGCATTCCCAAGCCATCGCGTCCCGCTCCGTAATAGCCTTTGACGATTCGAGTTCGTTCGAAGCCATAGCGCTCGTAGAACCGCAGGGCGGTCTGGCTCGAGGCGTCCACCATGAGCCGCCAATTCTTGATTCTCCGGGACCGCAGAATCGTCAACGTCTCACTGAGCAGCGCTTGGCCGACGCCGCGGCGCCGGTCCCGTTCACCCACGGCAATCGAGACTAGTTCCGCATCGCGCCGGCTGATGCAGGTGATGCTGTAGCCGGCGATGTGGCGCGCGATTTTCGCGGTGAAAAACAGGGCAGGGCACTCGCGGAAGTAACCCAGCAAGAGTTTCTGGTTCCAGGCATCAGCGCCGAAAGAGGCGCGCTCGATGGCGAGAATGCGGTCGAGATCGCGCAGTTCGAATGGCCGGACTTCAATCCGCGTGGTCAAGATACAGGATCGCAACTAACCGCTTCCTTTGGTCGCGGCTCGGCTAGCGGCTGTCGATCAGAAACTCGTACTGTTGCTGTAAATGCGAAACGTTATGTAAATGCTCAGCGCGCATTCTGAGCCGCGCCCAGAGGAAGCGGTTGTGAGTTACGCGGTCTTTCCGAAGTAGTTCTGCGCCAGCTCCGGCTTCATTTCGACGGCTTGCTTCCAGCAATCGCGCGCTTCATCCTGCTGCCCCAGGCTCTTGAGAACATGGCCGAGATTCAACAGCGCTTCAGGAAACTGGGCTCGTTCATCCAGCGCTTCGCGATACAGGCGCGCGGCGTCGTCCAACTGGCCGGATTTTTGAAGCAGTAGGCCGGTGTTGTAGAACAGCTCCGGGCTGCGGTCGCCCTTCTCAATCAGGCGCGCTTGATGCTCCAGGGCTTGCTCGAAGTTGTTGCGCTCCACGGCCAGGGCCGCCAGACCAC
>JBGPSX010000095.1:0-10660 GCA_041490325.1 Bryobacteraceae bacterium
CTGAAGTGCACTACCCTCTTCTTCCGTGAGAGCCAATGGGGAAAGTGGGCGGCCGATTCGCATCGCCGTACTCCTTTGTACATGAGATGCAATCCGAACTCCTATTTATTCAGCAAACTTCAGATACAGGACACTAGCCGAGCCGTGACCAAAGGGAGCGGTTTCAAATATTTCGATACAAAAGCTTATCCGGCCGCACTACACCGGCAGGTGACAGAACCAAAAAGCCTGAAACTCCTCCTGGTAGAAGACGACCTGGAGGACGAACAGCTCCTGGCAGAAGCTTTCCTCGAAATCGAAGAGAATCGCCAATGGTGCAACTGGCAGACCACGAGTGTCGTCCACGTCCAAGAGCTGGCGGACGCCCTGGACTGCCTGGAGCGAGACCGCTTCGACGTGGTCCTGCTGAATCTGAGCTTGCCCGATAGCCCCGCCTTACTCGACTCGTTCTTGAAAGTGAAGGCCTGCTCGCAAAGCGCCCCCATCGTCGTGCTGGCCGATGAACCGGATGAGAACCTGGCCCATCGCCTGCTTCGCGAAGGGGCCCAGGATGTCTTCTTGAAACCCGAACTCGAATACGGACCGCTGGCGCGATCGTTACGTTATGCAATCGAGCGGCAACGCAGGCATGAGTCCCTTCGGTCCTCGCCCTTTGTCGACGACCTCACTGGAACGCTCACACGGCAAGCTTTTCTCGCCATCGCCGCGCACTATACCCACTTCGCACAGTTTGCCCGGACCGACCTGTCGCTGGCAGTTGCCGAGATCGCCGGGCTCCGGGCGGCAACGCCTGAGGAACGCGATGCGCGCGAGTTGTTTCTCATCCGGGCGGGCGAAGTGCTGCGCTGCACATTTGAAGCGCCCGCGCTGCTCGGCCACGTCGCGCACTGCCGTTTCGCGCTGATTATCCCCGGATTGACTCCGGCCACGCTGGAAGCCATGCTCAATCGCGCGGCGGCCGAGATAGAAGACGCCTGTGGGAGCGCACAGAATGCGGCCGCCGTTCGCGTCTGGAGCTCCGAACTCCGGCCGGAAGACAACCTCGAGGGACTGCTCAGCGCAGACGGCGAGTCGGCCGCTCAGGCGCGCCCGGGCGTGAAAACCGTTATGCTGGCGGATTGAAGATCGCCCTCGACGCGACTTATAGCCTCGGCCGCAACCTGTCCGGAGTCGGCGTCTACTCTCGTGAGATCCTGCAGGGCCTCGCACGGGCGCATCCGGAAGCTCGCTACTCGTTCTGCTATCGCCCGCATCGCTTCGTCCGATCGTTCTCCGATCCGCTTCCCTCACACTGTCGCCGCCGGCTGTTGTGGAATGGATGGGCTGGCCCGGCTGATCTGTTTCATAGCCTGAACCAGCGCATCGACTCGAAGCATTACAAGCGAACCGTGTCGACCTTTCACGACCTGTTCGTCCTAACCGGGGATTACTCGAGCCCCGAGTTTCGAACCAGGTTCGCTGACCAGGCTCGCGCGGCCGCGGAGCGTTCCGATCTGATCGTCACGGTCTCAAACTTCACCGCCGGTCAGGTGGAAACGTTTCTCAAAGTGGATCGCGCCAGAATTCGGGTCATCCAGCATGGCGTTCGTCCACCGGCCTCGGTCACAACATCGCCACGAGAGCCGATCATCCTGTTTGTGGGAGCCTTGCAGCGTCGCAAGAACATCGCGAGACTGGTTGAGGCCTTTGAACAGGTCGCGCCGCAATGGAAGCTGGTCCTGGCTGGCTCATCCGGCTTCGGCTCGGAAGAGATCCTGGAACGAATTAAGCGGAGCCCCAGGCGGCAGGACATCCAGCGGCTGGGCTATGTTCCAGAAGCTCGCTTGGAGGATCTTTACAGGCGCGCATCCGTCTTTGCCTTTCCCTCACTCGATGAAGGATTTGGGATGCCGGTTCTGGACGCCATGTCGCGCGGCGTGCCGGTGCTAACTTCGAATTCGTCGGCTTTGCCCGAGGTCACGGGCGATGCGGCTCTGCTGGTGGACCCCACCGACGTCGCGTCCATAGCGGACGGTCTGTCCAAACTGACGGGGAGCGAATCGCTTCGGCAAGAAATGAGTCGAAACGGCCTACGACGCAGCCAGAGCTTTAGCTGGGAAAAGGCTGTGAGTGAAACGTGGAGCGTCTACGAAGAGCTAGTGGCCTAGCTCTTGTCTTCCTCAATGGCGATCTTCAAAGCTTTGAGGAATTTGTGATCCTGTGAAGTCAGCTTAATCTTGCCAGTGGATTCAAACTTGCGCTTGGGCGGCGCCGCCTCAGTTTCGGTCTCTGGCTCAATCTCTTCGGATTCGAACTCTCCGTTCTCGTCGCGCTTATTGAAACCGATGGTGGCTTCGAGCACTAGAAAGACATCGTATCCGGCCCGTTTGATCTCGCCGATAGCAGCGGCGATACGATCGGAATCGGACAGAGATTCGTTGATCGCGTTTCCCAACTCCTGCATCAACTCTTTCAGTTTCTCTTCCACTCGTCGCTCCTTTCTCGGCGGTTCCCCTTTAGAATAACACTCTACCTTCTTGATGTTTAGAAGGCAAGCACAGTTTCATGCAAAATTGTAAGTGCCTCAACGTGAGGATTTTGCTCTCCTGTTTTCTATATCGGCGAGGCCGAGCCTTCCCAGTAGCGAAACACCATTGTCCTGGTATTAGATATGTCCAAAGACCCTAGAGGTTGACCTCCGCTACACTGAGACTAGCAGCATGTTTTCCGTAGCCAAGAAGTTTTTGGGCCATGTCATCCCCAGGGTTATTCGTCCACTCCATATCCTCTGGAATCAGGTGATTGGATTCGTTTTTATCGTGCTCGCATTACTACCGGTACCATCTGCGATTCGAAATTTCGGTCAAGATGGCAATGGAATGCGACTTGTCCTCACAATTCCCTTCGTCTTGATCATGGGCTGGTTCGGCATCAGTTCGTTCTGGCGCGCGCGGAAGATTTCTAAGCCATGAGTACGCCAGGGAATCTCCCGGGCCAATACCCGTATACTCGCGGAATCTATCCGGAGATGTACCGCAGCCGGCTCTGGACCATGCGCCAGTACGCTGGCTTCGGCACAGCGGAAGAGAGCAACCGCCGTTACCGTTACTTATTATCACAAGGCATCACCGGACTCTCGGTCGCCTTCGACCTGCCGACGCAGATGGGCATGGATTCCGATCACCCGCTGGCCGCGGGCGAAGTGGGACGCGTCGGCGTGGCCATTTGCTCGTTGGCCGACATGCAGCGCCTGTTCGACGGCATTCGTCTGGCGGACATCACGACGTCGATGACCATCAATTCAACGGCTTCGATTCTCCTCAGCCTGTATGTGTTGGTGGCACGGAGCCAGGGCGCGGATCTGCGAAAGATTTCTGGCACCATTCAGAACGACATCCTGAAGGAGTACATCGCGCGCGGCACCTACATCTATCCACCGCGTCCGGCGATGCGGATCATCACCGACCTGTTCGCCTGGGCGGCTCGCGAGCTGCCGGAATGGAACACGATTTCGATCAGCGGCTACCACATACGCGAAGCCGGGTCCACCGCCATTCAGGAAGTAGCCTTCACGATGGCCAATGCGATCGCCTACATCGGCGCTGCCATCGAAGCCGGATTGGGCGTCGATTCCTTCGCTCCGCGCCTTTCGTTCTTCTTCAATGCGCATAACAATTTCCTCGAAGAGGTGGCCAAGTACCGGGCGGCGCGCCGTTTGTATGCCTCTATCATGCGCGACCGGTTCGGGGCGCGCGATCCGCGGTCGATGATGCTTCGGTTTCATGTCCAGACCGCCGGCTCGTCGCTCACCGCTCAGCAGCCGGATGTCAACGTCGTGCGAGTTTCGATGCAGGCGCTGGCGGCGGTCCTCGGCGGCGCCCAGTCGCTGCACACCAATGCCAAGGATGAAGCGCTTTCCCTGCCCACCGAGGAATCAGCGCGCCTGGCGTTGCGAACGCAACAGATCATCGCGCACGAGAGCGGCGTGACGAGTGTCGCGGATCCTTTGGGCGGCAGCTACGAAATCGAAAAACTGACGGACGAAATCGAGCAAGGCGCCCGTGATTATCTCGACCGCATCGACGCGCTGGGTGGAACGCTGGCGGCGATCGAAACGAACTACATCCAGAACGAGATCCAGAACGCGGCCTACGATTATCAGCAATCCGTGGAGCGCGGGGAGGCGGTAGTGGTTGGAGTAAACCGCTTCAAGCAAGAGGAACACGAACCTCCCGCGACGTTCCGGCTCGATCCGGAGCTGGAGAACCAGCAAGTTGCCCGACTGCGGGAATTGCGCGCTTCGCGCAGCGCCGGAGTTGTAGCAGATCGCCTGAAGGCTTTGGAGGCGGCGGCGCGGTCCACCGATAATCTCATGCCGCGCATCTTGTCCTGCTCAGAAGCATTGGTAACAGTCGGCGAAATCTCAGATCGCCTGCGGACAGTCTTCGGCGAATACAAGTAGGGACCGCTCCCTTTGGTCACGGCTCAGAATGGGTGTTAACGCATATCCAGAGCGATTATTCACGCTACGCACACAACCGCCTTCGTCCGACTAGCCCGCTAGCCGAGCCGTGACTGTAAGGAGCGGTCTTAAATGAGTCTTGACGCCGCCCTACCGGCGCAGGAGTGCGATCCCACACGCTACCGCGAAGGCGGCCCCACTGTATACGAAATACAGCAAGTGCAGCGGCACGGCTTGCAACGCAAAGAGCACCCCGCGCCGCCGCGCCAGGAATGCGTAGAACCGTGAATTCAGCGCAATCACAGTCGCGACCATGCCCAGCGCGGCCGGCCAACTGACAAAGAGCGACGCCAGCGCAAGATACACCAGCACAACGCAAGCGCGTTGCGGCCAATGCACGTTCAAGTCGTTCGGAATCCGCCGCTCACGCAGGATCAGTAGACTCCACGGAATCGCCCGATCGCGGATGTCGGAAACTAGCAGACCCCTGAACGTCCAGCGCTTCAGATGCTTCACCATCAGCGACGGCTCAAGCTCGATTTTGTGTCCTGCTCGTACCAGTCGCGCGCCTAACTCGATGTCTTCGGTGGATGGCCGCGCGTAGGTTTCGTCAAATCCCCGGGATGCAATAAACACCGGCCGCCGGATCGCGCCGCAGCCGGTCCAGAAAGTGCTCGCGCGCCGCTTGCCTTGCTGGTGGACATAGCAATGCATCAGGTTTTTGTACTGCGACAGGAAGTTGGACTCGGCCGGGTCGTCATCATAGGACCCGATCAGTGCGTCCAGCGTTGGATCCGCCTCAAAAGCTTCCACGACCTGCGCCAGCGTGCCAGGCGCAACGCATACATCGGCATCGATGAACAAGAAAACATCGCCTTGGGCCGCCTGAGCGCCTAGATTGCGGGCATGCGCCGGTCCTCTGCCGCCTTCAGTGGCCAGCGTTCGGACGCCTGTGTCCGCCGCCAAGACTGCCGAGGCATCGGACGAATGATCGTCCACCACCAGGCATTCGAAATTCCGGTGGGTCGACTGATGGACAGCCTCCAGGCAGCGCGGAAGAGTGGTGGCCGCGTTGCGCACCGGGATGATGACCGAAATAAGGGCGCTCACTGCGTCGAACGGTGCCGGAAACTACATCGTCGCAGAAAGCCTGCGAGGCACTATTGGTTGCGTCGAGGCCAATGCGGCCAAGACGCTCTGGTCGCCGGCGCCATAATCTTCCTGATAGTCCGCGTCCACGTTCACGCTCCACAGATCGTGCTGCGCCCCCAAAATGTTTCGCGCGGCCAGAATGCCAGTAAGCATGGAGTGATCCTGATTGTTATAGCGGTGCATCCCGTTGCGGCCTGCCAATTGAAGATTGGGGGTCTCCTCCGCCAGGAACCGGCGCACCGCACTCACGCCGCGCTGGTAGCGATCGTCGTAAACCGGATACGCCTTGGGAACACGCACCACTGTTCCATCCAAAATGGCAGCCTTCGTCACCAGGCCCAGCTTCACGATCTCGCGCGTGGCCAGCGCCAGCAGTTCGGCATCGGATAAATTCCAAAGACCGTCGTTCTCGAAGCAGAAATACTCGAGGCCGAGGCAGGTCGTTCCTGAATGCGGCGTCATGCCAGGACTCCAGTTGTTGAAATTCTGAATCCGGCCCACCTTCAAATCCGGATCGTGTATGTAGATCCAGTTGTCTGGGAAGAGATTCTCGCCTCGAACGATCAAGGCGATCGTCAGAAAATCACGATAGTTGAAATCCTGGGCAGCCTGCTTGAGGTAGGCGGGCGGCGCGGGATCGAGCCTTTCGATCAAGTCGCGAATCGGCAAGCTGCTCACGAAGTGCTCACCGCGATGCAGCGCGCCACCGGCCTCGACGGCACGCACGGCGCCGCTTTTCCAGAGGATCCGCTCCACGCCGGTGTTCAGCAAAACTCTGCTGCCGCGCGATTCCACGATCTCTCGCACGCGCGACCACATCATGCCCGGCCCCCGGCGCGGATAGAGAAATTCGCCGATGAGCGTCTTGATGGGCTGGCGGCCATCCCGGCGCGGCCGCAGCGAGCCAAAAATCAGCGACCAGAGCGACAACCCTCGAATCCGTTGCGCCGCCCACTCCGCTCGAATCTGGTTGCAAGGCATGCCCCAGACTTTTTCCGTATAGGTCCGGAAAAACAGCTCGAAGAGTCTGCGGCCGAAGCGATTCGAAACCCAGTCTTCGAACGACCGCTCCGGCCTGCTGGGAAAACATCGGGCTCGCGCAAAACTCACCGAGCAGCGTAGCGCCTCCAGCGGCCCTAGCTTGGCCAGTGCCTCCCTCGCGTCGAGCGGATACTGAAAATACTTAGATCTAAAGTAAACTCGGGAGAGACGCGGACGCGTCAGCAGATCGTCGCCCAGCACGTCCCGCCAGATCCGCTCGATGAGTGGAACTTTGGTGAAGAATCGATGTCCGCCGATGTCAAAACGATAGCCTTTGTATTCAACCGAACGCGCGAGACCACCGACCGTATCGTCCTTTTCGAGTACTTCCGCCCGCACGCCGTGACCAGAAAGTTCGTACGCAGCCGAAAGTCCTGCCGGACCCGCGCCAAGAATGATCACCGGTGCGCCGGACGGCTGTATGGGCACACCAGGACCGCCGCCGTTGAAATGAATGCTAGATTTCAATGCGATTGGACCACGCCGAATCTACTGTTGTATCACGGCAGCCCGGATTTGAATCATCCTGGGATCACCCAGCGCTCACCAGCTTCGAATACTTTGAATCCCACTGACGGCCGGAATCCGAGCATATGGTCGACGAAACGGTTGACGTCCGCATGCTGATCCTCGAAAGTGCCGTAGTGCATAGGCACCAGCCAGCGCGCCCGGATCTCTTCGGCCAGTTGCGCCGCCTGCGCCACGTCGAAGTTTCCGGCGCCGTCGATCGGGAGTAGCGCGGCCGTCACGTTATAAGGACGCAACCTGCCGACGATACCCTCGTACCAGCGGCAATCACCGGCATGGTAGATGGTGCAGCCGCCGAACCGAACCAGGTACCCGAGATGAGGATAGCCTCCCAGCGGCGTCCACTCCAGTTCCGGATGCGCCGACGGAACCGAATACACTCGGCCGTACAGTCCGCCCTTGAAGTATTCGACGCGAAGATCGGAATCGGTGGTGGTCATGCGCTCGTAGGCGACGCCGATGGAGCAGGCATGTTCGGCGGTGCTCTTCGGAAGCACCACCTTAGCCCGCGGCGAGGCTTTCAACATCGCAGGCAGCGTCTCGGGATCCATGTGCGAGGCATGCGCATGCGTACACAGAATCATGTCGGCGTTGCTGGCGTGTTCGGCCTGGAGCGGCGACGCGAGAGTTCGGGTGCGGCCCCGCGGAGTGGACAGGCAAGGATCCAGGTAGAAGACAATTCCCTGATACTTCACCACGAAACCGCTGTGCCCCAGCCACCACAGCGCGGGCGATCCGCCGTTCGTTGCGCCGATTTCCTCAATCAGCTCGACGCCGCTCTTCACTGGCTGTTTCATCGCGCGGCAGCTCTCTCCAGGCGATCGCGGATGCCTGCCCATTCGGATCCTGCAGGGGGCCGTTCCACCGCGATCCAGTCCCAACCCTCAGAATCGACGTCGTGCAGCTTCTCATACAACGCTGCGGCGTAACGGCGTGAGTCAGCCGGCATATGAATCGATCGCGCCGCTTCGGCCGACTGGCTGATCCACAGATATGCGCCCCGCCCGCTCGAAGGAAGCAGGCCTCCATCGATCAAGACCAACGGCGTCTTGGGGCTGTAGTGGCGCGGATGCATTCCTGGTGAAGGATGTGAGCCGCTGGTGGATGCAAGCACGCGAATGGGCCCAATGACCGCCTCGATCTCCGGCTGCGATATCATTCCCGGTCTCAACAATACCGCGTCGGAACCTGCCAGCGAAAGGACCGTCGATTCGATGCCGACTGTGGTGGGTCCGCCATCCAGAACCATCGCGACTGACTGACCCATTGCAGCGCGGACGTGCTGCGCCGTAGTGGGCGATAGTTCAGAGAATCGATTCGCGCTCGGCGCCGCAATAGGGAGATTGGCTGCTTGAATGAGCGCGATGGCGATGGGATTGGCAGGCATCCGGATGCCCACGGTATCCAGGCCTGCCGTGAGCCGGTCGGGAACATGCGGTTGCTTCGGCAGCACCAGCGTCAGCGGTCCCGGCCAAAAGCGGCGCGCCAGGGCTTCTGCCGGCGCCGGCCATTCCCGAACCAGGCCACGCGCCATCTCCACGGAGTTCACATGAACGATCAGGGGACTCGTGGCCGGCCGGCCCTTGGCGGCGAAGATTTTCTCTACCGCCGCTGCGTCCAGCGCGTTGGCGCCCAACCCGTAAACGGTTTCGGTGGGAAACGCCACCAGCTCACCGGCCCGGATCAGCGCGGCCGCCCGGCTAACCTCGGATTCCTCACTCAGGCAGGTCCTCTTTCCCGTCGCCTGCGACTTTGCCGGTGTGCTTGTAAACCAGGAATGCGTGTGTCAGCCGGTCCAGGTCGCCATCCAGCACGCGATCCACATCGCCAACCGCGAGCTTGGTGCGATGATCCTTGATCAGCCGATACGGCGCCAGCACATAACTTCGAATCTGGCTTCCGAAGTTAATGTCCAGCTTGGTATCCTCCAGCTTCTTGTCGGCCGCGCGCTTTTTGTCCATCTCGTGTTCGTACAAGCGCGCGCGCAGTTGCTTGATCGCGCTGGCGCGGTTCTTATGCTGCGAGCGCTCGTTCTGGCACTGCACCACGATTCCGGTTGGAAGGTGCGTCATCCGCACCGCCGATTCAGTGCGGTTCACGTGTTGCCCGCCGGCGCCGCTTGCACGAAACACATCCACGCGCAGGTCCTCGGGCTTGATGTCCACTTTGATGTCGTCTTCGATCTGCGGATAGACAAAAATCGAAGCGAACGAAGTATGCCGGCGGGCGTTGGCATCGAACGGTGAAATTCGAACCAGGCGATGCACGCCGATTTCCGATTGCAGCAGCCCGTAGGCATTCTCGCCGTTGATTTCGAGCGTGGCTGACTTGATACCCGCGCCCTCGCCTTCCAGGCGATCGGTGACGGTGGCCTGCATGCCATGCAGCTCGGCCCAGCGCAGATACATGCGCAGCAGCATTTCAGCCCAGTCCTGGCTCTCCGTTCCGCCCGCGCCCGGATGAATCGCCATGATGGCGCTTTTTGCATCGTTCGGACCCGACAGCAGCATGCCGGCTTCGAGCACTTCCAGCCGCTGGGAATAGTTCTTGATATCGCGCTCGATGTCGGCGGTGACGCTTTCGCCTTCGCGCGCCAGCTCAAACAGCGTGTCGAGGTCCGAGGTTAGCCGCGTGATTTCATGCGAGTCCGCGATGCCCTGCTCCAGGCGCTTGCGTTCCTGCATGACTCTTTGCGACTTTTCGGGCTGATTCCAGAAATCGGGGTCCGAGATCTCTCGCTCGGTTTTGTTTAGCTGGGTCTGCTTGCCGGGGGCGTCAAAGATAGCTCCGCACAGCATCGGCCTGCTGGCGAAGCGAAGCGTACTCTCTTTCCAGTTCTTCGAGGGTCATACAGTCTCATTTTAACAAAGAAGACCCTCACAGTTCCAGCACTTGTCCCCGTTTCCCGACGTTCCATCCACGCGTCTGGCCGATTGTGTCTTCCTGGCCGGCTGCCTCGTGGATGTGCCCGCAGTAAAAGTAGACTGGCTGCTCGCGATCGATAAACTCGCGGACCGATTGGCTTCCGAAGTGCTGCCCTTCGCGCGCGCGATCCAGCTTGGTTGCCAAAGGCGGCGTGTGGCAGATCAACACCAGCGGCTTGAGACCCGAGAATTTCGACAAGCGCGCGGCCAGCTCGGCTTCGGTGTACTCGCCCGGCGTGTTGAATGGCGTTGGATTCGAGTAGCCCAGCCCGGCGACCGAGTAATTCCCAATCTGCATCGTCGCGCCGTGGAAGTTGTGAAAGCTGTATTGTTCGCAAAGTTGCACGACGTCGGCTTCCGACTCATGGTTCCCAGGAAGCACATACATCCGTTCCCCGCGCTTCTGCATGAGAGGACCCATCTGCTCCAGGCCGCGGCCCCAATTAGCGAGATCGCCGGCCGCGAAGTAGTAGTCAGCCTCGATGCTCATCAGTTTTTCGAGCGCGGCCTTGTCTCCGTGGATGTCGGAGAAGATCAACAATCTCATTCAAAGAGCGTAGCAGGGCCGGACACA
>JBGPSX010000096.1:0-10628 GCA_041490325.1 Bryobacteraceae bacterium
CTGGCGTACATGTTGGTGGTCAGCCACTGCAAGGAGTGCGTGTGATAATAGCGAGCCACCAGTCCCACGTGATAGCTCACGCCATCCGGGCTCACCTCCGGCGCCATAGCTGTGGGTAGGTAAACCATCAGGTACGCGATATAGCCGCACCAGAACAAGACTCGCCACCACGACGGAACCAGCGGCAGAACGGGTTTGGCGCCACCACGGCGCGCGCTCGCGTAGCACAACCCGAACGCCAGCAATCCCAGCGTCAGGAATACGCCCTTGTAGGCGAGGTGAACCGCCGCGAGCGCGAAGACCAGCAAGCTCAGCACTCCCGCGCCCGTCAGGAATCCAAAGAAGCGTTCCTCCGAGCGAGCGAGTTCCAGTCTGAGCGCGCGCAACAACGTGATTCCCGTACACAGACACGTAGCGTAGGTCATGCCGGCGGCGAACAAGATGTAGGCCGCTTGCTTCACTGGCGCGGCACAAATCCGATGACGTTCAGGAGGATTCCCAGTCTTGCCTTGTCGGCTTTAGCGATGTAAGGAGGTTGAACTGTGAGAGTCACAATCAGTGGCTGTCCCACTCGTACGGGAATATTGTCCGCCGCGTGCAGATATTCGAAAGCCCCCGCTGCGCCCCGGACGAAAGCGTCGAACGGCTGGCCGTCCACTTCGATCGCGATCCTTACTGGACCAGTTTGCTTCAGCGTGTCCGAATGCAGCCGATAGCGCATGATCAGGTCGTTGTGATCGAGACTAGGGACTCGGAACTCGAAGCGGGCGCGATCGGCCGTCCACTTGTATTCCGCTCCTGCGCCCGATCCCGGAACGCCTTCGAGCACGCTGAACATCGCGTCCAGATCGTTCATGGCAAGCAGCCGGACCTCACGCCGCGGATCGGGCCCCTGGGGCATGACGAATTGCGCGGGCGGCGCATAGGCTGGAACAGAATCTGAACATCCACACAAAACAATCAGGAATGGTGCGCTCAAAAACCCGAGCGAGCGCTTCATCGAAAGTCGATTCCCCGTACCACGCCATCGCTGTCCTTGGTCTTGATAACCGCGTACTCCACATTCACGAAGGTCTTTTCTTGCGCGCCACAGACGAACTCAAGCGGGGCGTTTCGCATTTGGACCCGCTTGGGATCCAGGATCGCGAGCGTAAGAGTGCGGCCTTTCGATTCCACGAGAATTCGCGTCGCTTCGCCGCTGCAATCGATTATCCGCAACGCGCCCTCGACGCGCTGCACGTTGTCGCCGGCTTCGATGAAGGGGTTCCAATCGTCGGTCCCGTGCGGCTTGCGCGTCGTTACCATCCGCGCGTTTCCATTGGCATCGCGCGTTAACTGAACCGCGAGATCCGTTTTGGCGAAGTACGTCAATTGGGAGGCATGCAACCGCTCAGCCGGAGTGGACGCGTATGCTTGCGCCCGCGCGGCGGCGGCCAGCGCCTCATCGCGCCGGTCCAGTTCGAGCAGCGTGTCGGCCACAGCGCTCCAGTAATGATACGCGCGCGGCCCAGCTACGTTCTGCATGGCACGGAAATGCGCCAGCGCCACTTCGTACCGTCCGGCGTTCTTTTCAAGCAACGCCAGCATGTACCGGGCATCGTCAAACGCGGGCCTGAGTTCGACGGCACGTTCGAGAGCCGGACGAATCTCATCCGCCGTGACACTCGCGCGGTCAGCCAGAATCGCATAGTTATGGCAGAGATCGGCATCCATAACGCCGTGCTCAATGGCGCGCTTCCACGCCTGGCGTGCTCCTTTCAAGTCTTCCCTCTGAAGCGCGATCATCCCCATGGCGGCGGAAATTTCGGCCGCTTCGGGCGCTTCTCGTGCCAGCTCGCGATACAAGCTTTCCGCGCGATCCAGCTCGCCGATTCCAGCCAGGAGTTCCGCCATCAAGGCGCGCGCCGCGAACGCTGACAGCTCGGAAACTTCAACCGGATCGCTGCCAGGGACGGCGCCGGCGAACCGAGTCGGAGCGTTTCTGCGCCCATTCACCCAGGCGTGCAAATCGGTCATGATCGCTTCAGGCGGCCTGCCATACACCCCGGCCAGCGCTGCCAGACTCGATCCGCCGGAGTTCAGCGCAATCATGAGCTCTCGGAATCGCGGGGCATACTCTGAAGAGGTCGCGAGCATTTGCGTCAACGCCCAGCTTTCGGAATAGAACAGCGTGGCGTTCTCGCGATTGTCCCCGATAGCCTGCATCGCAACCAGCTCCGACAGCGAAATCCACGAGCCATGACGCAACTGTTGTGACCGCGCGGGCAAATCTCCGCCGACCTCGCCGCCGCTTGTGGACACCCGAACGGATGAAAAGAATTCGGCCAGCCCTTCGTCCAGCCAGGCCGGAAGTTTGCTGCCGTCAGCGTGCAAGAGCAAGTGCGCGTACTCGTGCGCGAGGATTCTGAACATATCGCTACTGGATGCGTTCGCGACAATGTAATTGCGGCTTCCCGCGCCGAGGTAATAAGCATCGGATGGCGTTCGCAGCCGGTACGAATCGTACTCCTTGGCGGAGCCGAATACGATCACGCGAACCACCGGAAAATGACCTAACCTGACGACATCCTGCGAGAGAAAGAACGCGCGCAGTTGTTCGAGGGACGTCAGCGTCGATCGCGCGTGCTCGTCACCGGCCTGCGAATACACGGCGAAATGTTCGTTGTGCGTCAACCTCCACGCCGGCTCGGCGTACCCATACGCGCAAAGCATCGCCAGACATGCGAGCCGCATACCCTGACTTTACCGTATATGCTAAACGAAAGACCGAATCTATGAATATGCGTTCTGTTTTGCTCACAGCCCTGGTGGCCGTCTGGATGTTTTCGCGGGCCGCGACGGCCCAGAAATTAATCGCGCCGCCCGATGCGAAAGCCAGAGTGGACAAAGTCTTTGCGCAATTCAACAGTACCTCCAGTCCGGGCTGCGCTGTCGGCGCGAGCATCGATGGCGACGTTACTCTCAAGGCCGCCTACGGAATGGCCGACCTCGAGCACGACGTCCACATTACACCCGAAACCGTGTTCGAGCCCGGCTCGGTAACCAAGCAGTTCACCGCCACCGCTGTTCTTCTGCTCGCGCAACAAGGCAAACTGTCGCTGGACGACGCAGCGCGGAAATACATCCCCGAACTTCCCGACTACGGCACGCCCATCACGATCCGACACATGCTGAATCACACCAGCGGCCTGCGCGATTGGGGCAATGTCGAAGCAATCGCAGGCTGGCCGCGCACCACTCGCGCCTACACGCATGCGCACGTGTTGGAGATCGTGAGCCGCCAGCGCGCGCTCAACTACCCGCCCGGCGCCGACTACTCTTACACCAACACCGGCTACAATCTGGCCGCGATCCTGGTGGGCCGCGTGTCGGGGAAATCGCTGCCCGAGTTCACCCGCGAAAACATCTTTGCGCCGCTCGGCATGAACTCCACTCAATGGCGCGACGACTTCCACCGCATCGTCCACAATCGCGCCGTCGCGTATGCACAAGATAGCAGCGGCTCGATTCGCACCCTGATGCCGTTTGAGGACGTCTACGGAAATGGCGGGCTGCTGACCACCGTTGGCGACCTGCTGCGCTGGAATCAGAATTTCGTCGACAAGAAAGTGGGCGGCGCGGCTCTGACCGACGCTCAACTTCAGCAGGCCAAACTGACCAGCGGGCGCACCAATACCTACGCCACCGGCTTGATGATCCTGCACTGGCGCGGGTTGCCGGAAGTGAGCCATAGCGGCAGCACCGCGGGCTACAACGCCTGGCTGGGTCGTTATCCAGAACAAGGCCTCTCGGTCGCGGTACTTTGCAATGTCACGACCAATGCGACGCAGCTTGGCCATCGAGTCGCCGATGCGTATCTCGAAAAAGTGATCCGGCCGCAGACCGCGGAATTACCGAGCGCGCTGGATGCGGCGACGTTACTCGCCAGAACCGGACTGTACCGCAGCCTCCGCGATCACGAGACCGTATCAGTCGGTCTCGAGAACGGACAACTGAGCATCGACAACCGGCGTGTGTTGAAGCCGATATCGGCGAACCAATTCGGTATCGGCGACACTGAGTCGCGCGCCGAATTTGAAACGGACGCCGCCGGAAAAATCGTCCGATTGCGAATCGCCAGCGAGATCGATCCCAGCAATGTGTACGAGAAGGTCGAGCCCGCCCACCCGAGTCGAGCCGACCTTCAAGCGCTGACCGGCGAGTACACGAACGACGAAGCCGAGGTAAACTTCAAAGTCGAACTCGATCGGGACCGCCTGGTCCTGATCCGCCGCCCGGGCACAAAAATCCCGCTCACGCCTACCTACCAGGATGGATTCAATTCCTCAGTTGGCAGCGTGCGCTTCCTGCGCGATCCGGCGGGACGCGTCACCGAACTCAGTGTAGGTGAATCACGCGTGTGGGACCTGCGGTTCAAAAAACTATGACCAACTCTAAGTCTGTTCTTCACCCCGACTTGCACGGCCGAGTCGCAGTTGTAACCGGCGCCAGCCGCGGGATCGGCAAGGCGCTAGCCATCCGTCTGGCCGAGGACGGCGCCGATGTCGTGGTGGCCGCGAAAAGCGAGCAGTCCACCGAAAAGCTCCCAGGCAGCATACACGAAACCGGGGACGCCATCCGCGCTTTGGGCCGCCGCGCCCTGGCGATCGCCGTCGATGTCCGCAGCGAAGAAGCGATTCAAAAAATGATCGATGCCACCATTGCCGAATTCGGGCGCATCGACATTCTGGTCAACAATGCCGGCGCGATCTGGGCTCAGCCCATTCTTCAGACCCCTCCCAAACGGTTCGACCTGATGATGAGTATCAACGTTCGCGCGGCATACATCGCTTCTTACTACGCGCTGCCGCACATGATCAAACAGAAATGGGGACACATTCTCAACATGTGCCCGCGACTGTCAACTGAACCGTCGCCCGGCAAAGTCGCCTACATGATCTCGAAACTCGGCATGGCCCGGCTCGCCATCGGCCTGGCTGCCGAGCATCAGAAGGACAACGTCGCCGCGAACGCGCTCTGGCCGCGTACCATCGTAGAAAGCCAGGCGTCGATTAACTTGGGTATGTATGATCGTTCGCAATGGCGCACTCCCGAGATTCTGTGCGACGCCTCGCTCGCCATCTTCGCCCAGGAACCGCGCACATCGACCGGTCAGCAGTGGATCGACGAAGATGTTCTCACCAAGTTAGCCGGCATTACGAACTTCGATAAATACTGGTGCGAAGGCAAGCCGCCCGCGAATCCGGTTTATATCGACAAGTGGTAACCCTGTATCAATCCATCGAGAGGCGCCGACAAGAATTCAAGTGGAAGCAAGGGCCTGACGCCGCTGTTGGCAGCCCGTACTGTCGCGATGAAGCGGCTCCTATCGGCGACCCTCAAAAAACCTCTTCACTAGATCCAAACATTCTGCCGCCAGCACGCCCTCAACGATATCCACCCTATGATTCAGAATCTCCGAATCGGCCAGCATGAACTTGCTGCGCACTCCGCCGAATCGCAAATCCCGCGCCCCGAACACCAGTCGCCGCACGCGCGCCGCTACCAATGCCCCGGCGCACATCACGCACGGCTCCAGCGTCGAATACAAAGTGGCCCCCTCCAGACGATAATTCTTCAGCCGCTGGGCTGCTTCACGCAATGCCAGGATCTCAGCGTGCGCGGCCGGGTCATTCAGCCGGATGGGAGAGTTAAACGCCCGACCATAAACCTCGCCGTTTATTACAACCAGCGCCCCAACCGGAACCTCACCGTTAGCCTCTGCCTTACGAGCCAACTCCAGCGCTTCCTGCATGAACTTTTCGTCGTCCGTCATCGTAACCATCTAATATGGGATTAGAAGAAAGTTAGCATGTTCCGGTATCTGTCCCTAATCCTCAAGAACTCCTTGCGCAACCGCCGGCGCAGCATCCTCACCATCGGCAGTATCGCTATCTCGCTCTGTATTCTTGGCTTACTGATCGCGATGTACCAAGCCATGTTCTACGGCGAAGCCACTCCGGCGCAGGCGCTTCGCCTCATGACGCGGCATCGCGTCTCGATGACCCAGCCGATCCCGATCTATTATCGCCAGAAGATCTCGCAGATCCCCGGGGTACATGACGCCATGGTCTGGCAGTGGTTCGGGGGCGTCTATAAGGACTCGCGCGATCCCAACAATTTCTTCGCGCGATTTGCCGTCGAACCGGACCACCTGTTTAACGTCCGCCCCGAATATCAGCTCCCCGACGATCAAAAACAGGCCTTCATTCACGAGCGGACCGGCACAGTCATCTCTCGAACTTTAGCGGACAAGTTGCATTTCAAACTGGGCGACCGCATTCCGCTCACCGGCGATATCTTCCCCGTGAGCCTGGAACTCAAGGTCGTCGGCATTTTCGACGAGCCGGACAAACAGGCCATGCTTTTCATGAACCGTGAATACGTCCGCGAGGCTCTGGGCTCCAAGAATTCTCAGCAGGACATGGTGGGCGCATTCCTGATTCAAGCGGACAGCGCGGAGCAAGTTCCGCATATCGCGGCGGCAATCGACAATCAGTTTGCGACTTCGCCCTTTCCGACTAAGACCGAATCGGAAAAGCAATTCCAACTGAGCTTCGTCGCCTTCCTCGGAAACGTCAAGCTGTTCATCATGGCCATCTGCGGCGCTGTCACGTTCACGATTTTGCTGGTATCAGCGAATACGATCTCCATGTCGGTTCGCGAACGAATTCGTGAAGTCGGCATATTGAAGACCCTCGGTTTCACTCCAGGCGCGGTGCTCGGCATCGTGCTGGGCGAGTCGGCTGTTCTCGCGGCGATTGGCGGCGTGGTGGGCTGTCTGCTGGCATCTGGGATGTGCGCCGGAATGCGCAACAGTCCAGGCGCTAATTTCATGCCGGCCATTCGAACCTTGAGCATCAGTCCTGGCATCGGCCTTATCTGCTTGGGAGTGGCTCTGCTGATCGGGATCATCAGCTCGTTTATACCGGCCTGGCGAGCTTCGCGGACCACGATTCTCGATTCGTTGCGCTACGCGGGTTAGTTATGGCCATACCGCTCTCCTACAATCTGCGCAACCTCATCGTCCGGAAAACGACGACGATCATGACAGCGCTCGGAATCACCCTCACGGTTGCCGTGCTGCTAGCCGTGCTTGCGCTTGTGAACGGCCTCAGAACAGCCTTCCGGTCCTCCGGCAACCCACTGCATGTTCTGGTTATGCGGAAAGGTTCGACTGCCGAACTGGTTAGCGGCGTCACTCGTCAGGTCTATCAAGACGTCAAAGCGATGCCCGGAATTGCGCGCGATGGAAATGAGCCTATGGCGTCGCTCGAAATGGTGTCCGTCATCAATCTTCCGAGTGTGGACAGCCCCGACGGAATGAATGTTACGCTGCGCGGCATTCTTCCGGCCGGAGTCAAAATGCGGGATGGTCTCACGTTGCAGACCGGGCGTTGGTTCCAGCCGGGCCAAAGGGAAGTGGTGGCCGGCAAATCGATCGCCAAGCGCTATCCCGGCGCTCATATGGGCGCGAAACTACGATTCGGCCGAGGCGAGTGGGAGGTAGTTGGCGTGATGGACGGCGGCACCAGTTCCGTCAATAGCGAAATCTGGGGCGATCTCAATCAGACCAGTTCCGATTTCAACCGCGCCGAAGGTCTCAGCTCGATCTTATTGCGTGCCACCGACGACGCTGCGGTACCGGCCCTGATCAATTCGCTCAATGACGATCGCCGCCTGGGAGTGGAAGCCCGAACCGAGAAAGCCTACTACGAATCTCAAACCAACTCCGGCGTATTGCTGGAATCGCTGGGGCTCTTCATCTCCGTCATCATGGCGGTCGGTTCCAGCTTCGCCGCGATGAACACCATGTACGCCGCCGTGGCCCGGCGCTCCCGCGAGATCGGAACTCTGCGCGTGTTAGGATTTTCGCGCGGCAGCATTCTGGCCAGCTTCCTTTTCGAATCGGTGCTGCTTTCCGTTCTCGGAGCAATACTGGGCTGCATTCTGGTGCTGCCGTTGAACAACATCACCACTGGCATCGGCAGCTTTGTGACGTTCAGTGAGATCTCATTTAACTTCAATGTCAGCCCGCAGATCATGCTGGCCGGCTTGGTATTCGCAATCATTATGGGCACGCTGGGCGGATTCTTCCCGGCCCGGTCAGCGGCGCGAAAAGAAATCTTGACTGCTTTGAGGGACATGTAGTTCGACATGGAAACAGAACTCAAAAGCCTTCAGATCGACCGTTCGAAAAAGCGTTCAGACGAACCGTCGCCCTGGGCGGTTCGCTGGATCATTGCGGGCATCGCCGTATTCGTGTTGCTTGGCGCCGCGCGGTTCATCTATGGAAGATTGAATGCTGCTACCGAAGTCGACATCGTGCGCGTGCACGCAACTTCGCCGCTCTCGAACGCCGAGGGCAGCGTGATCCTCAATGCGACGGGCTACATCGTGGCTGCTCACAAAATTGAACTGGCTGCGAAAGTGGTCGGCAAGGTCGCGTGGATCGGCGTCGAAAAGGGCGACCGTGTGAAAGCTGGCCAGGTTCTGGTTCGGCTGGAAGACGACGAGTATCGCGCCCGATTGATGGAAGCCAAGGGCAACCTGGAAATGCTGCAAGCTCGTTTGGCTGAAGCTGAGCATGGCTCGCGGCCGGAAGAAATCGCAAAGGCCAAGGCCGATGTGGATCAAGCGCGCGCCGATCAGGAAAATCAACGCGTAACGCTGGAGCGTACTCGCCAGCTCGTGAAAGAAGGCGTGATGGCCAAGCAGGCCCTGGACGACGCGCAGGCTCGCTACGACGGCGCAGCATCCAGGGTCGCATCGCTCGAACGCGGGTTCGATCTGGTTCGTCTCGGCCCTCGCCACGAACAGATCGATGCGCTGCGCGCTCAAGTGAATCAGGCCAAGGGCACTTTGAGCTACAACGAAATTGCAGTCGACAATACTGTGATCCGCGCTCCTATCGACGGCACTATCCTGGAACGCAACGTGGAGAGAGGCGAGTTCGTCACCACCGGTTTCGTCGGAGATAAGGGCGCCAAGGGTTACGTCGTGTCCATCGCAAATCTGCGCGATCTCGAAGTGGAGTTGGACATCAATCAGAACGACTTCGCCAAGCTCGGCCCCAAACAGCCCGGCATGGTGACCACCGACGCCTATCCCGACCGCAAGTATGAAGGCGCCATCCGCGAAGTGTCGCCCGAAGCCAATCGGCAAAAAGCCACGGTACAGGTCAAGGTGAAGATCCTCACGCCGGATGATTATTTGCGCCCTGAGATGAATGCCAGCGTGGCGTTTTATTCCACCGAGAAGAATACCGGCACGCGCCCGGAATCGAAGCCCATCGTCACGGTGCCTGCTTCCGCTGTGCGCGACAACGCGGTATTCCTGGTCTTGGGCGGGCGAGCAGTCCGGCGAACTATAAAAGTGGTTGGAACCAATTCGAAAGGAGTGCAGGTTGCCGAGGGCCTCATTGGCGGCGAAGATGTCATTGCAAATCCTCCGGCAGATTTGAAAGACGGGCAAAAAGTGCGCCCCAAACAGGCATAGACTCATGGCAGAAACAGTAATCGAGACGCATCATCTCACCAAAGAATTCATCCGCGACGAATTTCATGTGGTCGCGCTCAAGGATGTCGACATCACTATTTCGCGCGGCGAGTTTATCGCGCTGATGGGACCGTCCGGATCCGGCAAGTCCACTTTATTGCACTTGATCGCCGCCATGGATCGCCCGAGCGGCGGCGAAATCCTGGTCCTCGGGCACAATCTGCGGGCCTTGAGCGACCGCGCTATCGCGCACTGGCGCAATGCGCACATCGGCTTCGTTTTTCAATCCTTCAATCTCATTCCAGTGTTAAGCGCAATCGAAAACGTCGAGCTGCCGCTGAAGCTTACCAACCTGAAAAAGAAGGAACGGATGGAGCACGCCGAGACCGCTCTCAAACTGGTGGGCCTGGGCGATCGCATGGACCACCTTCCGCGCCAGCTATCCGGCGGACAGGAGCAGCGCGTGGCCATCGCGCGCGCTATCGTCACCGATCCCGACCTTATCCTCGCCGACGAGCCCACTGGCAACCTCGACGCCGCCTCGGCGCAGGAAGTTCTAACGCTGCTCTCGCGTCTGAACAAAGAGTTTCGTAAAACAATCGTGATGGTGACGCACGATCCGCACGCCGCCCACTTCGCCAGCAAGGCTCGGCATCTCGAAAAGGGCGAGTTGCTGCCCGAAGGTCAGGTTCCGGCTGATTGGGAAGCAGTCAAGGCGTAAGGTCGCAGAGCGATTATTTGAAACCGCTCCCTTTGGTCACGGCTCGGACACCAGCAGCCCGTGGTAATAGTAACTTCCGGCCACGGTCTGGGATTTTACGACGATTGGAGGAGACTCGAAGCTCCAGCCGCCGGCCAGGAACGCGTTGTAGCGCCTCTGTGCGCGTCGGTGTTCCAGAGAGAGCCAGTGTTGTTTTTTGAAAGTAATTACTATTACCACGGGCTGCTAGTATTACTACGTTAAGTATTGACAAAACAGAGAAGCGCTGATATGTTTGGGCATGACCGATGCCCAGGCGGTGCGTTGTCGAAAGCGGCTGGAGCAGTTTCTGGTGGACCTGCTGGAACCGGTGGGGCGGAGTGAGCGGCGC
>JBGPSX010000097.1:0-10614 GCA_041490325.1 Bryobacteraceae bacterium
CGCTTCTCGAAGAACATCAGCGAGCTGAAAGGATGCGGCGTACTGCGGTACTGGCGGAGCAGGTGGATCCACAACGGAAGTCCAACGGCCGCCAGTCCGGCCAGGAACCAGGGCGCGAGGAATCCCACTTACAGCCTCCCCTTGCGCACCAGGAAGTATTCGAGTATGGCGTCGTCGAGAGGGCGGTCGGTGCGGAGCAGGAAGTAATCGATGTTCGACGCGCGGGCCTTTTTCTTCAGCGCTTCGATGTGCGCGTCCACCTTGGCGCCATATTCTTCGCGAGCATACTCGGGCGAGACCTCGAGCGCATCTTTGGTTTCCATGTCGACCAGCAGCGAGGGTTCCTTGAGCGTCGGCCGGATTTCCTGCGGATCGAGCACATGAAACAGGATCAGATCGCAACCGCGGAAGCGCAATGGCGCAACGGTATTGATGATGATTTCCGGTTGTTCGTAGAAGTCGGATATCACCACCACGATGCCGCGGCGGCGCAGAAACTGCTGGAAATGGATGAAGGGCTTCGCGAAATCGGTTCGCGTGCCAAGCTGCGCGCTCTCGATGGCGTGGGCGACGCGCATGAACTGGCCTTGGCGCGTGGATGGCTGAACGTAATTGCGCACGTCGTCATCGAAAATGATGGCGCCGGCCGCGTCGCGCTGCTGATTTGCGAGGTACGCGAGCGAGACGGCCAGGAAGCGGCCATAGTCTAGCTTGGTGATTCCGTGGGAGGTGTAGCCCATGGACGCGCTGGTGTCGAGCATCAGGGTTAGCTGGCTGTTGGTTTCGCCGCGGTAGCGCTTCAAGTAGGCGCGCTCGGTGCGGGCGAAGACGTTCCAATCTACGTGGCGGAGATCGTCGCCTGGGGAGTAGGCGCGGTATTCGGCGAATTCTTGGCTGAAGCCGAAGTCGGGGGAGCGGTGGAGTCCGGCTACGAATCCGTCGACTACGGTTTTGGCCACAAGATCTAGGTGCGAGATTCCGGCTAGGAGTTTGGGGTCGATGAAGCGGGTTGGGCTGCGGGGAACCATAAGGTCGCTGAGCAGTTAGTTAATGACCGCTCCCTTTGGTCACGGCTCGGTGAGCGGCAATGCGCGCAAGCGTCCGTATACGCGCAGGCGTCCGTATGCCCCGTGGCTGAGCCGTGACCGAAGGGAGCGGTTTGAGTGAGTTCATCATCCTTTATTTTGGTTCGGGTTTCCATTCTAGGAGGCGTTTCAGGATCGCGTCGGAATCCAGGCGCTCGGATTCAGCGTGGAAATTGAGCAAAATCCGATGGCGCAGGATGGGGGCGGCTAATGCCCGGATGTCTTCGTAGGCCACGTGATAGCGGTGGCGCAGCAGGGCGCGGGCTTTGGAGGCAAGAACGACAAACTGTGCGGCGCGGACGCTGGCTCCGAAGTTCACATAGTTCTTCACAAAGTCGGGCGCGCTGGCGTCGTTGGGCCGCGTTGCCCGAACGAGTTCTACTGCATAGCGCGCGACGGTGTCGGCGATTGGCACCATGCGAACCACCTGTTGGAAATCGAGAATCTCCTCAGCGTTGGTAACCGTATCGGCTTGGGCACGGTGCGTCGTAGTGGTCAGATCCACGACCTTTACTTCGTCGTCGGCCGAAAGATAGTCGAGCACCGTGTTGAACAGGAATCGGTCGAGCTGCGCTTCGGGTAATGGATAGGTGCCCTCCAGCTCGATGGGGTTCTGAGTGGCCAGCACGAAAAACGGCGCCTTGATCTGATACTGGTTGCCGCGCACGGTGCAAGAAAGTTCCTGCATGGCTTCGAGCAATGCCGACTGCGTCTTGGGTGGCGTGCGGTTGATTTCGTCGGCCAGCAGAATATTGGAAAAAATCGGCCCGGGCACGAACGTCCAAGTGCGACGGCCGGTGGTCATATCTTCTTCGATGATGTCGGTTCCGGTGATGTCGGACGGCATCAGGTCGGGCGTGAACTGGATGCGCTTGAAGACCAGTCCCAAGGTCTGGGCCAAAGTTCTAACCAGCAGAGTCTTCGCGGTTCCCGGCAAGCCGGTGATCAGGCAGTGCCCGCCCACAAAGAGCGAGATCAACACCTGCTCGACGACCTCTTCCTGTCCGACGATTATTTTGCGGACTTCACGAACGATACTGCGATGAACTTCCTGGAAGCGATCGATGCGTTCCTTGAGTTCGGCCGAATCGGCAATGGCTGTGCTAAGAGTGGACATGTTTTTTATTTTGATATTTCCAACAATAACTTTTGCGCCGGCTTGTAGCCGGGAGCGGCCTCCAAGGAAAGCAACACCTGATCGCGCGCCTCATTCATCCGGTTGGCAGTACGAAGGGCCTTAGCCAACTGAAAATGCGCGCTGGCCCGATCGAGCGGTCCGAGGGCGAGTACGGCCTGGTACTCGCGAATGGCCCCCGGCAAGTTGTTCTGGGCGAGCCACAGATCGCCCAATCGCTCGTGCAGTTTCTGATCTTCCGGATAAATGTAGTTTAGACGATCGAGAGTGGCGGCGGCTTTCTTCGGCTCGCCGGCCTCCTCTTGAAGTGTTGCGAGGCGTTCGATGAGCAACGAGCTTCGCCCGCCGATCTGACTGTACTTTTCCAGTTCCTTGCGGGCCGAGGCTTTGTCTCCCTTGGCGATATAGGCGTCGGCCATTAGTTCATAGACGCTTCCGGGCTCGACATAGTCAGGATAAAAATCACGGATAGCGACGCCTTCGCGGATCACGTCGTCATACTTCTTGGCGCGCAAGTCTTCTACGACCGTCTTGAGTTGCTTTCTCCACTCGTCGAAGTGCTCGACCGTGGTCTTGGTTTGCGCGTCGAGCCAAGCGAGAAATTGCTTGTCGAAGTCTTCGGGCGACATTCCGAGATTGTTCTTGATGACGTCCGGCGTGGATTCGAGCCGTCCGAAAGCGTGCATCATGTCGAGCAGCTTCGAGTAACCCCACTTCTCGGCGATGTAGCTGCAGATGCGTCCGGCTTGAAAATAAGACACGACCACTTGAGCTGGATAGCTGGGGCGTACGAATCCGCGGTCAAGCTGGGCGACAGGAAGAAGCTTCTTGTTCTTGATGGCGTTGATCGCTTCAGGATCCAGGCGATCGCCCCAATCGGGCGCGGCGGCGGTCTCCTCGTAGACCGCGAATCCTTCGGTGAACCAGCGCGGCACGCGGCTATTGGTGGCTTCGAGGACGAAGACATGGCTGAGTTCGTGCCACAACGTGCTGGCCCAGTGGAACGTTCCCGGCGGCCGGCCGGACGGGCTGTCCATCGCCACCACCGTGTTGAACGTCACGCCCAGCGCGCCCAATCCAGGCATGCCCATGGTGCGGACCGCAAAATCTTCGTGGTCCGGATATACCTCGAGTTGCACCGGGCCCTTGAGTTTCAACTGGTACTTCTTCTCATAGGTC
Organism: Bryobacteraceae bacterium; assembly: GCA_041490325.1. Classification (GTDB taxonomy): domain Bacteria; phylum Acidobacteriota; class Terriglobia; order Bryobacterales; family Bryobacteraceae; genus Palsa-89. The sequence continues at coordinate 3,400 of JBGPSX010000097.1, forward strand.
GCGATGGCGCGTTTGAGCTCTGCTTCCACGTAGGGCCGGAGCAGCGCGGCTTCCTTTTTGTCGAGCCGAAGGATGGTGTTGTTCGTCTCGTACATCTGGAATTTCTTGTAGCTGTCGAGCAGGCGCAGCGAGTTGACGGTCTCGGAACTTTGATATTTCGCCTCGTAGCATTGTTCGAGTTGCTGCCTGGCTTCGCCTTCGCGGCCCAATCGCATGAGGTTGACGCCCAACTGGGAGCGCGCCTCCCAAAGCCTGGGATTCAATTCGAGCGCCTTGCGATAGAAGCGGATGCCTTCCTCGTAGCGGCGATTCATCACGAAGAAGTGACCGGCCGTGGAGTAGGCTTCGCCGTACACTGGATTCACTTTGAGGACGCGGTCCATCCAGTGCGTGGTGGTTTTGTCGTGCAGCCAATCGATGGTGGCGCGAATTGCCAGGGCATCCAGCGCTTCGCCTGAAATAGCGATGGCGCTGTCGGCCTCTTTTTGGGCGCGCTCCTCGTCGTTGTCTTCGAGTGCGAGATAGGCCAGCAGTTCGCGTGCTTCGACTAATTTTGGATCCAGCTCAGCCGCTTTCTTGGCAAAGTCAACGGCCTTGGCGCCAAAGCCTTCGGCTGCAACCAGTGCGAGGCCGAGTTGTGCGTTGGCGTTATTCTTGTCGATTTCGAGAGCTTCCTGGAAAAGTTTCGCGGCTTCTTCCTTGACGAAGCGTTCCAGGAAAAGGCGGCCCCACCGGACGCGATAGCCGGCGTTCTTTGGGAACTGGGCGATGACGACGCGGAACTGTTCGTTGGCATCTTTATATTGCTCGGTGCCCCAGAGTCCTTCGGCGCGAAGATAGGGATCGTGGCTGACGGCGAGTTTGGAATAGCAGGCCGTGGCTTCCGCTAGCCTGCCGTGGTGACGGAGCGTGCGGCATTCGTCGAGCGTTTGTGAAAATGACGGGGAGACGATTAGACTGCAGAGGAAAGCGGACCAGCGCAAGTGCTTCACTTGTCCAACTCCGCCTGGGTTTTCGCTAGCTCCAACAGCAGGGCCTGAAGCTGCTGTTTGTAGAGTTCGGCCGGCATCGCGGCTTTCTCGTATTTCAATTTGTCGATGGCTTGCTCCAGCTCCTCGCGCTTGGCTAGCAGTGCCTTCTTCTCGGGAGTGTTGGCTGCTACTTGTGTCGCGCCAATGCGCAAAAGTGGGAATCGAGACGCTAGCAGACCTTGTCCATTTTCTGGCGACGGTTTGCGCGCGCCGTCACCTTGTCCGGTGTCGGCTAACGTGGCGTGCTCAGTGGCCAGGCGCTTTTGCGTCTCGTAGAATTGCGCGGTCTTTTGTTCGGCGTAGGTGAAGGCTTCTAAGGCCGAGACGGACTCGTTTTTGTCGGTGTCGGCGGCCGAGTCGCGCAGAGCTTCAACCCAGTAACGCGCGAAGACGGTGGCGTTTTTCTCGTTGCCGCTCTTCGTGGCTGTGATCACCACTCGATTCGCCTTCTCGATTGCGGCGCGCGAGCCGCCGCTGGCGCTGGTCATGTTCACCACCAGTTGGCGAGTGGCGGGGATGTGATCGAGCATGGTAGCGATTTCTACGCCGGAAAGGTCGGGGCCGGGGAGATTGATTTTGTATTCGAAGCCGTCGAAGCTGCCGTGGCCGATCAGCATCAAGACGAAGGCGTCCGCCGGTTTGGCTTCTTTCTGGATTTGGGAGATTGTGGATTGGATCTTGGATTTCGTGGCCTCTGCGCCGGAGAGCGTTGTCACCTTGGCATCGGGGCCGCCAGCGCGGACTAGTTTGTCGATTTCCTGGGCGATGGAGGTGAAACGCTGTTCGTATTCGGGTTCACCGCCCAGGCCGGCTACGGTTACGTAGAACGTCGTCGCTTGTAGGAGACCTAGCGTTGGCATGAGTGCCAACGCGGCACGCAGGAGTGCGTGCGCCACGTTTTTCATACTACACCCCAGCGGCGGCGTAACAGCCATTCGGCGCAGCATAGGAGTAGCGCGAAGAAGAAGACTGCGGGCATGTCCCACAAATCTTTTGTTTCGCGTACGCTGATGCCGGCTTCTGAGTAGGAGATGTCTTCGCCTAGGCGGTTGACTTCGTTTGGATGGTAGTAGTGGCCGCCGGTTTGTGAGGAGAGCTTCTCCAGCAGGTCGCGATTTTGCTCCAGGTGGAAATTTTCGGCTACGCCGTTTTCGCGGCGGAATGTGACTATGTCGCGGCCCAGCTCTTGTTGCGCGCGGTGGGCTGTGATTTCGGTGACGTAGGAGCCGGGGCGGCTGGCATCCCAATCGGCCGAGTACACGCCCTGCTCGATCGGGTCGGGATGCAGGTCCACGGATTGCGCGGCGCCGTCGGGTCCAACGATGCGGGCTTCTACCGTCGCGTCGCTGGTGGGCAAGTAAGTTGTATCGCGAACCTCGGCGCGCAGGTGCAGGCGGCCCTCGTCTTCCAGTACCGGCTTGGGAGTGGATGCCACCACGCGCGTGGGCGTGTCGCTGACCAGCCAACGCAACATTTGACGCCAGAACATCTCGTGGCTCATGTCTTCGAGCGGCTGCAGCATCTGCCAGCGCCAATCGCCGCCGGTCGCAAAAACGGCGGTGCGGCCGCGTCCGTATTTCTGGGTGATCAGCAACGGCAGCGTCCGTCCGGAAACGGTCATTTCAGCCAGCACCAGCGCGCCCGGTTTGGCGGTTCCGGCTTCCTGATAATTCATGAGGTACGGCAGCTTTTTCCAGCGCGCGAAATTCGCGTCGGGATTCTCATCGATGCGAGTGATCAGACTGTCGCGTCCCGATGAAGTGAGCTGCGGATAGGCTGGATCGCGATGAAATGTGTTCTTGCTGTTGGGCAGATGCACCGGCAGAAGATCGTTGAAGGGCGCTTTGTCATAGCCGCCGTCTGCCAGCGCCGTCCGGCCGCCCAGGAAGAGCAGTCCCCCGCCCCGCCGGTCGACGAACTGTTGGATCATCTCCTGCTGCGGCGCCGTGAAATAACTGGATTCCACGCTCCCGAGGATTAGGCCTTGAAATCCGAACAGGTCCTCCACCTTGAGCGGAAATCCGTCCTTAAGCTCGTTCTCGTTGGCGATGCCTTGCCGATAGAGCTTGTTCTGCGTGGTTCGAACGACGCTGACGACGTCGATGTTCTTGTCGTCTTCCACCGCGCGGCGAATAAACTTGTAGTCCCAACGCGGCTCGCCTTCCATGTAGAGGATGCGGGGCTTGGCTGCGTCGACGTTCAGAACTCGGGTCTGCGCGTTGTTGGTCTTGTTCTGCTCGTCCTGCAGAGGATCAATTGAGAATTCCAGATTCTTCACTCCGGCATCTCCGGCGTTGAACAAGACGGCCTCGGTCTGTGCGGCGCCGTCTCCCTTTAAGGTAATGTCGCGGGTTACTAAAACCTTTCCGGCTTCGCGAACCGTCAGCTTGGCGCGGTCGCTGCGGAATCCGGCGTGGTGAAAGGTAAGCTGGGCTTCGAGACGCGATTTCGCCAGCGATCGCGCGGGCATTTGGACATCAGTCAATTCAATGTCGCGGCCGATCTTTTCGTGACCGAAGCCAATGGTGTGAATAGGGATTCGCTGGCGCTTGATGTCAGAAATCGTTTCGAGATCGATGCCGCCGGCGTTGTCGGCGCCGTCGCTCAACAGCACCACCGCGCCGATGGGCAAAGTGGCAGCATCGGCCAGCACTTCTTTCAGGCTCTCGCCGATATGCGTGGCCGGGTCGGCCGCCGTCAGTTTATCCAGCTTTTCGACGCGTTCCAGGTGGTCGCCAAAACGATAAAGCCGGACTTGAAATTTGGACTGTAAACTCTTGAGCAGTCCATCGTTGATGGTTTTCGAGACTTGGTCTTTTCGAGTGGAACCATCCTCGCTCGTGGACATGCTCTTGCTGTCGTCAATCACCAGGGCCACGATGTTTTGTTGGGGCCTGAGCGTCGGCACGCTGAGCGCGGGTTGCCACAACAGAAACAACAATAAACAAACCAGCGACGTCTCCAGCAGCCAGACTACGCCCGTGCGAACGCCTCGCATGGACGGCGCGATCGCGTTGCGCCGGCTCCAAATCACGAAGCCGAGGCCTAGCGCGGCGACCACCAGTGCCGCAAGTAGCGCCCACACCGGCCACTGCCCCAGCAGGACGAAAGTCCCCTTGGTGAAGACCGCGGGCGGGTATTTGAAGAGAAACTCAAACATCGGGTTAGGCCCGGCTCCTTAAACCGCTTCCTTTGGTCGCGGCTCGGCTAGCGGCTGTGTCTGCATGGCGTGGATTCAACATCTGGTTTAGTGTGTCATGGAATAGATGACGTAATTGACGCCAATGCGGAAGCCCAGCGCTGAAAATCTTTCCGGGTACTGGGGGTTGTCGGCGTGCTCCCAGGAGTCGCCCAGGTCCATGTTGTGGCAAATCGCAACCATGAGACGGCCCCTGTCGTCATAGATGCCGCGCCAGCGGGGTTCGACGCCGTCGCGCTCAAAGGTTCGATGCGTGCGGATATACATGGCGGCGGGCACTTGATATCGATCATCCAGGTCGAAAATCGTATGGAAGATCGGATCGCGGTTGTCGATGTCGACAATCTGGCGGTCCGGGAAGACTCGATTCATGCTGGCTGTGAAAATGGACCACTCCTCGGTGCCATGGAAATCGTCGCACATGAAAAAGCCGCCGCGCAGCAGAAAATCGCGCAGCTTCTTGCATTCGGCGTCGGACAGGTCCCAGTATCCGACCTCAACTCCATACAACCACGGCCAGTTATACGCTTCGTCGCCGTCATCCAGATCCACGCCCTGCTCCACTGAGCGCGCGTGAACGCGTGTCAACCGGCGCAGCGCAGCGGAAAAATGACGGTCCGAACGCGGATAGTCCATGGCCCAGCGCGGATAGTTCACAATGGCCGGATACATCAGGCGGCCGAAGACCCATTCTGCTTTCTCCTGGTAGTCGGGCGGAAGCGGGAAGTTGTAGTATTCCAATGCTGGATACTGCCGAAAGGGCTTTTGGTACGCAAAGACAGCGCCAAGCGAGAAGCAGGTGACCAAGGCGGGAATCAGATACGTCCGGCAACGCATGAAAAGATCCCAGACAACTCCGTAGTAAGCGCGCACGACGCGGGCGATCGGGCGAAAGACGCCGTCGCCAGAGTGCGATCTCAGAATAACATGCTGCATTGTTAGGTGCCGCACGAGCAGGGATGGGTTACAGAAATCCTCAGGTGCCCTCCCGGATACCGGCGAAAGCCGCATAACGCCGTTTGCGTGATCCAGGCGACCATTCGATCCTCGGCCGGTGTATTTCCCGGATGAGTATGATTCAATAGAGAATAACTGACTCGAACTGGATGCCGACCTTAGGATTCAAGTTGCGCAGAGATCGACGGGCCCTCAGCCGCCGTCTCCGGGAATTGCGAATGATCCTAAAGGGGATCGCCTCCACCGATCATCCGGTGATGGCGCACATCATCCCTATCCGGCGCTGCAATCTGGCCTGCACGTATTGCAACGAGTACGACGATTTCTCAAAGCCGGTGGCGTTCGACACGATGGCCGAACGGCTGGATCAACTGGCCGCGCTCGGCACCACGATTGTCACTTTCAGCGGTGGCGAGCCGTTGCTGCATCCGGAGTTGGACGGTCTGATTTCGCACGTGCGCAGCCGCGGCATGCTGGCCGGAATGATCACCAACGGCTACTTGCTGACCGCGCAGCGCGTGAAGCAATTGAACGACGCCGGACTCGATCACATGCAGATCAGCATCGACAATGTGATGCCGGACGAGGTGTCGAAGAAGAGCCTGAAGGTTCTGGACAAGAAGCTGCAAATTCTGGCGGAGCATGCGCTGTTTCATGTAAACATCAACTCGGTGCTGGGCGGCGGCATTCATAATCCCGAGGATGGACTGGTCGTCGGGCGACGCGCGCTGGAGTTAGGTTTCACTTCGACGGTCGGGATCATTCACGACGGCAGCGGCCAGCTACGTCCCATCGGTGAGCGGGAACGCGATGTATTCGTCGCGATGAAGCAATTCGAGAAAAAGAATTTTTCGCAGATCAATTATTTCCAGGACGATATCGCGAGCGGGCGTCCCAGCAACTGGCGGTGCCGCGCCGGCGCTCGCTATCTGTACATCTGCGAGGACGGGCTCGTGCATTATTGCTCGCAGCAGCGCGGGTATCCGGCCAAACCTCTAGCCGAGTACTCGGTCGAAGACATCCGGCGCGAGTATTTAACCGAGAAGGGTTGCGCGCCGTTCTGCACAGTGTCGTGCGTGCACCAGATTTCGTACATGGATTTCTGGCGCCATCCGCAGACCATACCGAGCACGGCTCCGGCCCAAAACGAGTACGTGCAGATCCAATCCAGCGGTAGATAACGCGCCGGGCTGAAAAAGGATGCTGAGTATTTGCTAACCCGCTCCTTGCAGTCACGGCTCGGCTAGTGATATCCACGATTCCCCGCGAGGAACTCATAACTCCGAGCCGAGCCGCGACTAAAAGGAGCGGTTTAGAAATGGTTCTTCCGCAGGCCTGATTACTTACAGCGCGCGTTCGATGATGGCGTCGAAACCCATCTTGGGCGGCAACGTTCCGAGCGATCGTCCGCCTTCGTAAGCCAACCTGGTGGCGCAAAACGCATCCGCCACTTCAGGGATGCTGTGCCGGATCAGCAACGAAGCCTGGAGTGCCAAGGCTAGCCGATCGGCCAGCCGGCGAGCCTCGATTTCGGTAGCGGCCTGCCGCAGGTCGTTCTCGAGATGGTCGGCCAGCGCGTCGAAGCGGCGGTCGCTGCCGCGCGCGAGGCCGATCTCCCGGACGAGACAGGCGACGGCTTCCGGTTCCTTCTGCATGGCGCGCAGTATGTCGAGACAGATGACGTTGCCCGATCCCTCCCAAATGGAATTGAGCGGCGCCTCGCGATAGAGGCGAGGAAGAATGGACTCTTCCACGTATCCATTGCCGCCCAGACATTCCAGCGCCTCATTGACCTGCGCTGGTGCCCGCTTGCAGACCCAATATTTGGCAACCGCGGTGGCCAGGCGCGCGATGCCGCGTTCCGATTCGTCTGTATCGCGCGCATCGAATGCTCGCGCGAGCCGCAGCATCAAAACGGTGGCGGCTTCCGACTCCAGGCACAGGTCCGCGAGCACGTTCTGCATCAACGGTTGATCGGCCAGCAGCCGGCCGAATGCTTTGCGATGGCGCGCGTGGTGGATGGCTTGC
>JBGPSX010000098.1:0-10600 GCA_041490325.1 Bryobacteraceae bacterium
CGCAAGGCCGCCGAGCGAACTATTCCCGGTCTCTGCCGCAGAATCGGAAAATTGCTCGGAGCTTTTAGTGCAAGAGAATGCGCAAATTTCTTCGCGCATGCAGGCTATGCTTCTACATGACCGGAATCCGCTCTAATATGGCGGCGAGTGCCACGGCATTTTGCCGACCGCATCAGATCGAAATTTCAATCCCGCGGCCCAGCTCACGGGCCTTCTGATATGCCAACATGGTCACCGCCAGATCGGCCGCGCCGGTCCCGTTGTTGTTCTTGTGGTAGGTGATTTGCCGCTCCGCGGTGCGGCCGTCCCGCTTCCCCGCGGCCACCTCACCCAATTCCGCGATCTGTTCCAGCTTGATGATGCCGCGCTCAATCGGCACCCAGAGATCGCCTTGCTTCTCGCTGACGACCGACTCCCGCAGATTGGTGACGATGACATCCGCTCTTTCGGCTGTTCGATCGTCAAGCTCTCGCCGTGATTCCTTCAGGAATCCGCCCTCGACGAGCTGAATATTGCCGCCGATGATCCCCGTCACATGCTGTCCCTCATGCAGCCAGTTTCCGTCGAACAACACCTTGTTGGTGTTGGTCGCGCAAATGATCACATCCACCGGCTCCACCACGGCCCGCGCCATATCAACCGGCTCGATTTCAACGCCGAACATTTTCGAGTACTTTTCCGCAAAACTTCGCCGGTTCTCCGGGTCGCGGCTGTACACGTTGACCTTCGAAATCGACGAGCGTTCGGTGAGCAAGGCCAGCAATTGATAAGCAGCCTGGCCGCCAGAGCCGAACAGCCCGGCCGTCCGTGCCTTCTCGGGCACGAGGTAACGAAAGCCGACCCCGCTGGTTGCCGCGGTGCGGAACGCCATAAGGCTCGACGGTCCAAGCGTTTTCTCCGTGACCTCGCCGAGAACGATCGCCAGAAGCCTGGCTGTCCGCGAGTCGTTGAGAACGTGCACCGGATGTTCGCGGAAATCATAGTGCTGATTGCCATTGGCCTGCCGGACAAGTTCAGCTCTCGTCCCGGCGCCGATTACGCCAAGAGCGTGGACGCCGCCGGGAAAATTGCTGACCCGTACCCCGCTCGGGGAATGCACCCGTCGGCGCGGCGCGTTAATGACGGGATACTCGGTTGCGCCGCGATACGCCTCGCAGACGGCATCGATCGCCGATTTCATGTCGACAAGGCCATGAAGTTCTTCTGGTCTTAGGAGAACAGGCATTTCACGCATTCCGGTACTTTGTGCGTGGCTACACTTTCGGGATCGAGATCGAGATCGACGGCCTGCTATCTCATCGGGATGCCAGATTCTTTGATGATCGGCTCCCAGCGCACGCGTTCCGCCGTCACGAACTGCTTCGCCTTCTCCGGATCGGAATCCGCGATGATTTGGGCGCCCACAACTTCCAAGGCGTTTTGCACTTTGGGATCGGTGATGATCTTTTTGGTGGCATTGGAAATTCGATCGACGATGGGTTTCGGCGTTCCAGCCGGAACGAATATGCCGTTGAAGACCTCGACCACCATGCCGGGGAATCCAGATTCGACGGCAGTCGGAATGTCAGGGGCGACGGTAACCCGGGTTGATCCATCCACGCACAGAATCCGAATCTTTCCCGCCTTGTGAAGGGCCAGAAGTTGAGCGGCCATGCTCAACGAAATCATCGGCAGCGTGCCGCCGATGATGTCCGTGATCGCGGGCGCCCCACCGCGATAGGGAATGTGCACGATGTTCAGACCGCCGGCCAGTTTCTTGAAGAGCTCGCCAGAAAGATGCGTCATGGTCCCCAAGCCGGCCGAACCATATGACAGCTTGCCGGGATTCGCCCGCGCGTAGTCGGCAAGCTCTTTGAGATTGTGCACCGGCAATGACGGGGAGACGGCAATAACGTTCGGAATGCTGGTGATGATCGTTGCCGGTATAAGGTCCTTCGCCGCGTCGAACGGCGGCGAGAGCATCAGTTGCGGATTCAGCACCTGATTTGTCGAGTTGCCGAGCAGAAGCGTGTATCCGTCCGGCGCCGCACGCGCCACTTCGGCGGAACCGATCATGCTACCGCCGCCGCCGCGATTTTCAATGATGACCGTCCCGAGATCCGGCGCAACCGCATTGGCCCAGACTCGCGCCAGAACGTCATTGATACCGCCGGCGGGGAACGGAACGATTAAACGGATCGGATGATCGGGATAGTTGTCAGCTGAGGCCATCCCAAACGGCGCTGCGAGCGTCATACCGACGAGAATGGCAGCACCGATTAGCGAGCGATGCAAAGCCATTAAGAGCCTCCCTGCTTCCATTATCAGGAACGCCAGCACCTTGCAGGGCCGAGTCCATTTTGTCCAGGTTTCCGCCGACGACTTGCAGGTTGGCGTGAATATTAGAGTTTTTCTGCCTTCCCGCAAGACAGAGGCGAGGTTCGAACGGCTACCATCACATTGGTCAGCCCGAACGGCGCTTGAAGGGCTGATCTGGCTATTTTCCCTGCCCACTTGGACGCATTTGGACAGCGATCGTTGTGATTTAAGAGAGGAACTGGCTCATCTGGTTTGAAGTTTAGGCCGCCAGTTGGTGATGGCGCCGCCGCTGTTCCTCGATAGTTTTTCGTTTGCTGTTTTTCCCTCCATTTCAGAATGGCCTTACCCCGCCCGAAGCAGACGTCAGCCGGTATCAGGTTGTCCAAGTTTTCATGGTAACGCCGGTTGTTGTAGTAATCGACGAACTCGCCGATGCGTTGCTCGAGCTGACCTGGCAGGTAGTAGTTCTCGAGCAAGATCCGGTTCGTCACCGAGCCCCTGCGCCGCAAGCTGGCCGCGGGCGAATTCGAGACCGAGAACAAAGCACACTCACAAGGAACTGCCGCATGATCCCCATGACTTTCAACGACCCGCGCCTAGCGACACTCAATGGCTTCAAAGTTGAGTTAAACGCCGAAAAACAGCGCGCGGATATCATCCTTCATCGCCCGCCGCTCAACGTGATCGAGATGGGGCAGCGCGAACAGTTACGTCTTGTGTTCGAGGCGTTCGACGAGGACAAGCGCGTGCGCGTGATCGTGCTGCGCGCTATTGGTGAGCATTTTTCCAGTGGCGGCAACATTAAGGGTTTCATGGAAGCATCGCCCGAGCATGTTTCCACGCTCGCCTGGAACGTGGCGGCCCCAGCGCGTTGCTCGAAGCCGGTGATCGTCGCCAATCGCGGCTACTGCTTCGGCGTCGGTTTCGAAATCTCACTGGCCTGCGATTTCCGAATCGTTTCGGAAACTTGCTTGTACGCGTTGCCGGAGCAAAAGCTGGGCCAAATCCCAGGCTCCGGCGGCTCCGCGCGCTTGCAAAAAATTGTCGGCATCACGCGCACTAAGGATATTGTCATGCGCTCGAAGCGCATTCCCGGCAAGCAGGCACTCGATTGGGCAATCGCAACCGAATGCGTGCCCGATGCGAAACTTGAAGCAGCGACCGACGCCTTGGTCGACGAACTATTGACATTCTCGCCGCTCGCACAGCGCACAGCGAAGAAGTTGCTCAATGACACGGAGGATTCGACGCTGTCGATCGCGATCGAGTTGGAGGGGCATTGCTACAGCCGGCTGCGGCAATCCGATGATTTCCGCGAAGGCGTGGAAGCCTTCCACGGCAAGCGAGGGGCGAAATTCAAAGGAAGCTGACGCGAGGGCGGCGGCCGATCACAAATTCGAAGGGAGGATGGCATGACACACTATAGAACGACGATCATTGCGGCGCTGCTGACTAACCGAGGCCCATTACAGAAGGGAATTCTATCTGCCAAAGCCGGAATCATCGCCAGATGAGGTTTCCCGTACACATAGGCTCTGGGCGGGCCTCGGCCACAATTTCAAGCAGTAATTCCGAGGAATCGGCGGAGCACCCCGAGGACCTCATCAAGCTTGTCGTGATGAAGCCAGTGTCCCGCCCCCGCAATCGTCACCGAATGTGCCTGTCTGAAATGTGCAAGCACACCAGCTGTTTCCGGATCAGGAAGAAAACTCTCGTTTCCGCGTAGCAATAGCGTAGGGCAAGTGATGCGCGACCACAGCGAGATATGGTCATCCGGCGATAGCCGATACGGCGCCCTGGCCTGCTGATATTCATCGAATTTCCAGCTGTAGCTGCCATCGGCGTTCCGTTCGACGCCATGGCTGGCGAGATGCAGCGCCTGTTCAGGCGTCAGCCGTTTGTTGTGCGCCGAAATTCGCTCCGCCGCTTCGGCAACGCTGCGGTGGTGACGCGTTTTTCGGTCCGCAATTCTGTCGAGCTGCGCGACCCACTCCGCGATCTGTTCGTGGATCGGTGCTCGCCGCAACCCAGGCAGGACTGTCACACCGTCCAGGACGGCAAGACGCGACACTTTGTCCGGAAAGGTTCCCGCATACATCAGTCCGATCATCCCGCCCATCGAATGACCGACAATTGCTGTTTTTTGCACTGCCGCGGAACGCACCAAACATGTCAGGTCATACATGTAATCAGACAGACTGTAGCTGCTGCCTTTCGCCCAACCGGAGTCTCCATGGCCACGGAGATCGGGGGCCATAACATGAAAGTTCGGCTGCAATGCTCGAGCGACCCCATCCCAGCTGCGGCAATGGTCGCGGCCTCCATGGATGAGGATCAACGGCGGCGCTGCGCCATTACCCCAATCGGCATAATGCAGCCGCAGGCCCTGGGATTCGTAGAAGCGGTCTGCCGGACCGACCAATGGCGCAATCATTTCATTTTCGGGCACCTGACGCCTGTGAGGCTGGCGGAAACAGGCCAACTATACTGCCCCCACAATTCGTGTAAAACTTGTAACTTCACGATGACGAAATCATCACAGGATGAGGTTTTCGATATACAGACGGGTTCGATGAGCACCACATCAATTGACTTGTTCCTGTTTGCATCAAGTCTCGTAACCACGAGCCCAGTTGGAGCGCTCGGTGTCCGTGCAGCGCAGTCCGTCCGCCCCAAACCCGCTGGCAGCTCCGGTCACGATGGCAATTTGATCCTGTAGCCTCATCGCGATGGCCCCCGGTGATTCCGGCAGCTCTTACTCCGCCTTCTTTTCTTACTCCGCCTTCTTTTCCCAATTTTTTGTTGATATACATCAAACGTCTTCTCACTTGAACAGTACTATTCTTTCGCAAACAAATAACGGTAGCTCTGAGCGGTCTCAGGAAACTGGCGAGGGTCAGCTTTGCTCTTCGGCACGCCGGCGTGAAACGCAACCGAGGTGGCAACTGCGTTGCTGAATACAGCTACGGCGGGGGAGTGATCTATGTCTGACCATCAAGGGCACAGGGTCGTATACGTTTCTCACCCTGCGAGCGGCCTGGCGAGATCGAATTTCCCACTAGCCTCTCATGTGTCAGGCTCGAAAATTATCAGGTCGCTGCCTTTCTACATTCCAGACGATGTCCGGCTTTACGAGATCAAGACGTCGCGCGGAACCTTCTCGCGTCCAAAGAAAGAAGTGCAGATGCCCTTGGCTTTTGCGGCCAAACGGCGCGTGCACTCCTCCACGCGGGTCAAGTATCCGCTGTTGAGAACCGATTGGAGCCCTGGCAATCCAAACACGGAGCAGCGGGGCAGGAGCGGCTATCGGCAGATCAGTTGGGATCAGGCGCTCGATATCATAGTCGATCAGCTCAAGCGCATCCGCGAGAAATATGGCTCGATGGAGCCCGTTCTGGTGCAGGCCGACGGTCACGGCCAGAGCGGATATCTGCAGTCCCTACACTTCTGGGGGCACTATCTCTTCGACATGATCCGCGAACGCCTCGGTTGGGGATGGTGGACCCAGCAGGTACGCAACCCCGATAGTTGGGAAGGTTACTACTGGGGCGCCAAGCACGTTTGGGGTTTCGAGAATACTCTGGGCGAGCCATATCAGGATGCTGTCTGGGACGATGTGCTCGAGCATGCCGAGATGGTGATCTTCTCCGGCAACGATCCGGAGGCGACCGGGTTAGGCATGTCGGGATCGGTTGCGCTGGAAATGCCCAAGTGGTTGAAGCGCGCCGGCATCAAGATCGTCGCGATCTCTCCAGACCTTAATTACGCGGCCGCCATTCACGCTGACAAATGGATTCCAGTGAAGCCGAATTCGGATTCGGCGCTCTATTTTGCGCTGGCGCATACTTGGATCGTTGAGGGAAATTACGACAAGGAATACGTCAAGACGCACACCACTGGCTTCGACGAGTTCAAGAAGCACGTGATGGGAGAAGACGACGGCATCGCGAAATCGCCGGCCTGGGCGGAGAAGATAACCGGCGTGCCGGCGCATACTATTCGCGCGTTGGCCAGAGAGTGGGCGAGCAAGAAGACCACGCTGTCGGTTTATTTCGGCGGCCCTAAGATCAGAGGCACGTTGTCGCATCTGGTCGGACGGCTGGAAGCCTATGTGCTGGCGATGCAAGGCATCGGCCGCCCGGGTCGGCAGTTTCTGCGAACGGGCGCGCCGTCTTTTTACAAGAAATCGCTGGCGCAAGTGCCGCGCTATCCTGATGTTGACCGGCACGGCATCCCCTTAAATCCCATGATTGAGTATGCGATCGGGCACGGACCGAAGTCGCCGGTGTTCATTCCGCGCACGCTTGCGACGGAAGCGATTCTCTGCCCCTCGGTCGAATGGAGAAGCACGTCCGCCGCCTTGGCGAAAACCGAGGACCAGTTCAAGCGCTATCACTTTCCTCCCAACAAGGATCATCCCGGCATCCGGATGGTGTGGAACGAGAACGGCAGTCAGCCGGGCAGTTGGGGCAACGGCTACCAATGGCTGGAGGCGCTCCGCGCGCCGCGCATCGATTTCGTCGTCGGCGTGCATCCGTGGTTTGAGAACGACATTCCATTCTCCGATCTGATCCTGCCGGCGCAAACGAATTATGAGCATGAGGATCTGCTCGCGGTGCAGCGCAGTGACATCCTGGCCATGTTCTACCAGGAGCAGGCGATCGAGCCGGTGGGCGACTCCAAGAGCGACTTTGAGATTCACCGCATGATCGGACAGCGGCTGGGGTTGGACGATGCGTTCCCGCCTGCCGGCGAATGGCTGCAAAAGGCCTATGAGGGCACGCTGGCCAAGACCAAGCTCGGGCTGAGCTGGGAAGAGTTCAAAAAGAAGCAATACGTCATCTATGACTGCCCGACCTGGGATGAATGGGTGGACATCAAGAAAGACCACGGCTACGGCGCGAATGAGGGCGGCATGCATTGGTTCTGGGCCGCGGCAGACGGGCTGGAGACGCCGTCGGGCAAGATCGAATTCGTATCGTCACGGATCGCGGCGCTCGATCCTGATAATCGGGAACGGCCGCCGCTGGCAAAATGGGTTTCTCATTCCGAAGAGAAGGGCTCCGCCAGGTCAAAAGTTTATCCTTTGGCGGTGATGTCAAACCATCCGCGATTCAGGTTCCACGTTCAAGGCGACGATATCGACTGGATCCGCGAGATTTCCAAGGTCCGCGGGCCGGACGGTTACATGTACGAGCCGTGTTGGATTCATCCGAGCGACGCTGCGCTAAGAGGCATCGCCGACGGCGACATCATCATGGTCCACAACGACCGCGGTGGCGTGCTGTGCGGTGCCGTGGTGACGGAAAGGATTATTCCGGGCGCCTTGTCCATCGATCATGGTGCCAACATCGACACCGCGACGCTGCAGAACAAGCTCGTCGACAGAGGTGGGTGCATTAACCTGATCGCGCCATCGCCGACGGAAAAATACGGTGTCGGGAAGGAGATCGTCATCCCGGAAATGAACATCAGCGGATTCCTGGTCCAGGTGGAGAAAATCAACCCCGCAGACATCGTGGTTAGCGCGGGTGTCGACCGTGGATCGGCGCTACAGGGTTGATCGGCAAAGGTTGATTGCACCAATGGGAAAGAAGTCATTTCTGATCGATGTCGACAAGTGCAGCGGTTGCAGCCTGTGCATCATCGCCTGCAAGGATGAACATGTCGGCAACAGCTATCCGCCGTGGACGGCACCTCAGCCCGACACCGGCCATTTCTGGATTGACGTGATCCGGGTCGAGCGGGGCAAGACACCCAGGGTCAGAATGTCGTACCTGCCTGTGCTCTGCCAGCATTGCGCGAACGCCCCTTGCATCAAGGTGTGCCCCGAGGGCGCCATCAAACGGCGAGACGACGGTCTGGTCTGGATTGATCCGGCGACCTGTAACGGTTGCGGGCTCTGTCAGAAGGCCTGTCCCTATGACGTCATCCATCTAAACAACGACCTCGGCATTGCGCAGAAGTGCACAGGCTGCGCCCACCGCGTCGATGAAGGATTGTTGCCTCGTTGCGCTGACGTGTGTCCTCACGACGCCATCGTCTTCGCTGACAAGGCGGACAGCATCTTTAAACAAGAGGGGCAGGCAAAGCCGCTCGAAATCTATCACCCCGAGTACCAAACCGAACCGCAGGTCTACTGGAACGGTCTGCCGAAGCCGTGGATAGCCGGCATCGTAATCGATACTGCCTCCGATGAGGTGATTTCAGGCGCCGCAATCACATCGATCGATCTGTTTGACGACCGCACCCTGACTGTCCGGTCGGATGCGTTTGGCGACTTCTGGATCAGGAACCTGGACAAGGACCGGAAGTACAGCGTCGATATCAAGAAGGAAGGCTATGAAGATTTCCGTGCCGTTGTGACGACGGATGGCGATCAGGATCTGGGCACGGTCCGCCTGAAAAAGACGGGATAGGCTTCTCGTTCAAGCAAGAAAAACAAACATTTGCATTGCAGGCGTGGGGCAATCCGGCACTGAGGAAAGTACTAAATGCATGCGCACGCTCGATAAAATCCGGAAAGCATTCTTCAAGTTGGCGGACAGAATTGCAATGTCGGGGCAAGTGTCTCGCTTAAATCGTGGAGATTACGAAAAGAATGAAAGATGTGCTCTCCCGCCGGACAACGAGTGCATTGCGAAGGAAATGCAGGTCGCCCGCGATGGCGACCACCAACAAAGGTCGTCGACCGTTTATCCAGCCGTTTTTTGACTCGCCTTTGATCAATTCAGAAGCACGGGTCCAAGCAGGTAATGACCGCTTCTATGAAGATGCCATGAGGCGGGCGGAATCTTGTTTGCTGACGGGGCCCTATCGGCCAGAAGAACAGATTCATCCGCCGATGGGCAAAGCGCGGCACGCGTCCAAGTGCACCCAGTGACCAGCGCACCGCTTCCACCTGCATCTTCGGTGTCATCTGCCCTACGCAGTTCGAGGGCGCGGCCTTGATCCTGCCGGCCCGCAATACCGAGGCGGTGAACCTGCACCTCGCGGAGATCGCCGAGACGGTCGCACCAGGAGCCCACGCGGTCCTCGTCGTCGATCAGGCCGGATGGTATCTCGCGCGAGATTAGTCATCCCCATAATTATCATCATCCTCGCCATGCCGCCGAAATCTGCAGGGCTTAACCCAGTCGAGAACGTCTTGCAGTTCATACACGACCGCTGGCTCTCAAACCGCGCCTTCAAATTATACGAAGATGTCAACCACTGCTGCGAATCATAAACAATCTCGTCGTAGCGCCGGGCACTATCGATTCTATATCGCGGAAATCTTCCGCAAGAGCGCCCGGTTGGCCGAGTTGAGGCGCGAGCTGGATGCGCGCCAGGCGATGAACCGGATGGGTAAGCCCGCGGAGATCGCCAACGCCTTCCTGTTCCTCGCATGCGACGAGTCCTCGTTCTACACCGCCTCGATGCTGACCGTCGACGGCGGGATGACGGCCGAGTAAGATAAGAGCTGGACGACGCAAATGAGCAATCAGAACGACGAAACCTTCGATGTCGTGGTTGTCGGCGGCGGCGGGAGTGGCCTCGCGGCAGCAATCGAAGCGGCGCGCTTCGGACGCAGCGTGGTGCTGCTCGAGAAGAACCCCGCGCTGGGCGGCACGACCATTCGCTCGGTCGGCTCGGTGACATCCACCTGCACGCCTCTACAGCGCGCCAAGGGAATTCAAGATTCCCCACAGGCGCACTTCGAGGACATGGCACTGTTCGCCGACGATCGCGGCTTCGTCGAAAAGGACAACCTCGACTTGCGGCGGCTGCTGGTTGAGCACTCGCCCGATACTATGCAATGGCTGATGGATATGGGCGTCGTGTTCTTCGGCACCATGCCCGAGCCGCCTCACCGCCTGCCGCGCATGCACAATGTGCTGCCGCACGCGCGCTCGTATCTATATCACCTGAAGAAGCGTGCGCTGCAGCTGGGCGTCGACATACGCCTTGGCGCGCGGGTGGTGAAGCTGATGCGCGACGGTGCGGCGATCACCGGTGTCGAGGTCGCCGCCGATCGTGGTGCCATGCGTAGCATCGGCGCGAAGGTCGGCGTCATCCTCGCCACGGGCGACTACAGCTCGGCCAAGGAGATCAAGGCTCAGTTCATGTCGGCCGAACTAGCCGACGTGGAAGGCATCAACCCCACCAGCACCGGCGATGGGCAGCGCATGGTGCAGGAAGTCGGCGGCGACATTGTCAATGGCGAGATCATGCTCGGACCGGAGATTCGCTTCGTCGCGCCGCCCAGCAAGAAATTCATCGAGCTGATTCCACCGATCAAGCCGATTGCGCTCGCGATGCG
>JBGPSX010000099.1:0-10547 GCA_041490325.1 Bryobacteraceae bacterium
CACGTAGGTGGTGCGGGCCAGCCGCAGGATGCGCTGGCGCACGGCCTGGGGCAGGCGGCGATGGCTGGGCCGCCCGCGATTGGCGTGCGCCAACTCCCCCTTCATGCATCTGGAAATAACCGCCACGCGTTGTAGCTCTTTCTGGCTCAAGGCAAAGGTCTCCCTGTTCATAGGGTGACAGTTTCACGTTGCCGTTAAGGGGTGACAGAATTATGGAGCTAAGACATCTTCCACACCGCCGGTGGACAGACTGGCGAATGCGGGGGATAATTCCCTTTCGGCGTCATTGTTCATGGGGACCATGGGGAGTTCACCATGGGGGTTCATGGGGGCGCCTATCACTGAGGAGGGGGAATGAGCATTTCTCCAAACGTACCGAGCCCGGAGGAGTCGTATCGCTACGAATCGACGGGAACGCCGCGGTGGATCGCGGTGCTGTTTGGCGTGGTGATCGCCGGGCTGGCCGTGCTGGGCTTTGCCGGCTATTCCACGCAGTCGCGGATGAGCCAGGACCTCGGGGAGCAGCAGAAACAGAATAAAGTTCTTACCGCGCAGCTCGACCAGGCGAATTCGCGCATCGCGGATTTGAAAAGCCAGATGGAAATCACCACGCAGCGAATGGGCTTGACGCAGTCCGAGCTGGCGCAGGCCAAGAGCCGCGCGGAATCGATCCGCAAGGAACAGCAAACGTCGGACCAGAAGCTCACGACGCAGCTCGGCCAGGTGCAGAAGGAAAGCGAAGAAAAAATCGGCGCGGTGGCCACCGAAGTGGGCGGCGCCAAGAAAGACATCGAAGCCACCAAGAACGATCTGGAAGCAACCAAAGGCAAACTCGAGCGCAGCCTGGGCGACATGAACGTCATGAGCGGCCTGATCGCGCACAATCGCGACGACCTGGAAGACCTGAAGCGCCGCGGCGACCGCAACTACTACGAGTTCACCATCCAGAGATCCAAGGCCGCGCAGCGCGTCGGCCCCGTGCAGATGTCTCTTAGCAAAACCGATCCGAAAAAAGCAAAGTACACGATCATCGTCGTCGCCGACGACAAGACCATCGAGAAGAAAGATAAAACTTCCGGCGAGCCCGTTCAGTTCTATGTAAAAGGCAGCTCGCGCATGGCCCCTTACGAAATCGTCGTTTTCGACGTGGGCAAAAATCAGATCAACGGCTACCTCGCGACTCCGAAGGAAGGCGGCGCCGCTCCTCCGGCCGCCGCGACCCCGGCGCCCAGCGCCGCTCCTACGAAACCGTAGTCATATAACTAAATTTATTGCTAGAACCATGTGAGCCCTGTTCCGCGTTCTGGAAACTCAGAGCGGGACAGGGCTTCTGTACTTTCGCCCGCCGCGCTAGCATTAAAAAGTCAGCCCTTTCCTTTCACCAAATGTCACGGAGACCTCCGATGAAAACACCGAGCCTTCGCATGCTGTTGCCGATTGCGGCGCTGCTGTATGTGGCGGGGGTGAATCCGGCGCGCGCGCAAGCTCCGCTGGAGCCCGCGCAAATGTCGCCGCGCACGCTGTTCTACTTGATCTGGCACGGTGAGCCTGCACCAGCCGCCAGGAAAGCCAATTCCCTTCTGGCGCTCTGGGATGATCCGGATCTTGCGCCGGTGCGTTCGGCGCTCGCGGCGGGGATGCTAAACGATTCGAAAGAACCATCGTCGCAGCAAAAGCTGACCGCAGAAGAACTTCAGGAATACTCGTCGCTTCTCGAAAATTCGTTCACCGTTGGCTATATCAGCGAACCCACCAGGCGCAGCAGTTTGAACGCGGCCGCTCCAACGGATGCGAAGGCTCCCGCCTGGAACGGGTTGTTTCTTGTATACGACCGCTCGGGTAAAGAAGCGATTCTTGCCCGAGCGGTTCTCCGCATGCAAGCCAGCGAAAAGGAAATGCCGCGGATCTCTCAGCTCACTATCGGAGGCGTGCAAGTCCACAAGGTTGAATTCAAAACCGGCGTTAACTACTGGGCCGAGCACGGCAAATTCATGGTTAGTGCAGGTGAACGATCCGTCATGGAAGAAATATTGAGCCGCCTCGATGGCAAAGTTTCCGGAGCGGCATCGCTGGCGCAATCCGCCGCGTATCGGGAAGCGCAAGCGAACCTCGGCAGCGGCTTGCTGGAATTCTTTCTGCGCATTCCCGACCTGGAAAAATTTGCGGCCGATTCGAAAGCAGGAACCTTCCAGGTCCGCCCGCTCCTCGACGCTGCCAAGCTCGACGCCGTGCACTCTCTCAGCGGCCATATCACGTTCGAAGGCGCGAAAACACACGTGCAGGCCGCGATCCTGGGCGATGCCGTTCCCGGAACGCCCTTTGACATCTGGTCCGCCGGACAACCCTCGCCAACTTCTCTCACTTTCGTGCCGCTGGATGCTATCTCCTACACTTCTGCGCAACTCAATTTGCAGGGCATCTACGACACGGTGAAGCGCGTGGCCCGCGCCGCCTTTCCTCAGGGGCAGCAGGGCAACACCGACTTGATTGACGCGATCGCACAGCAGAAACTGGGAATGCCCGTGCCGGATGCGCTGGGGTTGCTCACCGGAGAAATCGCTTCGATGCAAACCAGCCCGTCGATGGACTCCACGAAACAGGTCTATTTTTTTGGCATTCAAAAGAAACCGGAGACCCTCAAACTCATGCGCACCGTTTTCAGCGATCAGCTCACTTCGGAGCGCAATGAAGGCGATGTTACTTTTCTGAAGATCTCCCTTGGGGGGAAGCAGGGCAGCGCCGGTATCGCGCAGTGGAATTTTTTCAATCTCGCAGTCACGTCGGACATGATTCTGAGCGCCAGTCGCATCGAAACGCTTCGCGAAGTGCTTTCTAATCGCGCGCACGCTTCCACCGCCGCCGGCCTCGCCACCGTGCCGCAGTTCCAGGCTGGACGCGCGCAATTCCCGGAAAGTGTTAATGGTCTAAGTTATTTCGATTTTCAGAGAGTCGATTGGCAGGCGCTGAAGGATCGTTGGGTCGAAGAGGCGAAGAAGAGCTCCGTCGCAAGAAGCGTCAACTCTTCTAAAGATGCCGTGCCGTCCGCGGCTGCCAATTGGCTCGCGCAGATCAATCCGCAAGTCTTTTCGCGGCATCTCCACTACTCTTCGAGTGTCTCGTGGAAGGATGCGAAGGGCATCCATTGGGACCAGTGGGTTGAATAGCGGCGCGATGAACTCAGTTCGTCTTCTGCCAGCGGCGATGCTCTTCCTCGCGGTGCTCTGCGTGTGTTCTCTCGCCGAGGCTCAGGAAAATCCGCAGCAACCGAAGCAAACGATTCACGTCAGCGTTGACCGCGTCAATGTGGGAGTGATCGTCACCGATCACAGCGGCCACTTTGTCGAAGGCCTGCGTCGCGAAGACTTTCGAATATTCGATGACCGGATCGAGCAGCCACTCACAGGTTTTGCCGCCATCGAAGAACCGGCGCAGGTGCTTCTGCTCATCGAGTCCGGTCCAGCCGTTCATCTCCTGGGCCAGAACCACGTCCTTGCCTCTGACACACTCTTAAACAGCCTCTCTCCCAACGACCGCGTTGCCATTGCCAGCTATTCGAAAAACCCGGAACTGCTCCTCGACTTCACGCCGGACAAACCGACGGCGCGGTTGGCGCTGCAAAGTTTGAATTTCACACTTGGCTTTGCCGAGTGGAACCTGTCATCCAGTCTCGCGTCGGCCATCGACTGGCTCGCACCGTATCCCGGGAAGAAAACGGTTGTTGTTCTCTCAACCGGCGTCGATACCTCGCCGCCGGAAAAGTGGCAAGTGGTTCAACAAAAACTCAAGACTTCCGATGTGCGCATCCTGGCAGTCTCGCTTTCCGGCGACTTCCGCAAGTACCCCAAGTGGAGGAAACTCTCTCCGCAGGAGCGAGAGGACCGAGCGTTCGTCAAGCAAGGCTTTGCTCAGGCCGACCAATCGCTGCACGAGCTGTCACTGGCCACCGGCGGACGCGTGTATCTCCCCAGAAATGAGAAGGAATTCAATCGCGCGTATTCTGAAATCGCGCAACTCGTCCGCCACGAGTACAGCATCGCGTTCAGCCCGCCTTCCAGCGATGGCCAGCTTCACACGATTCAAGTCAAAGTGAAGCGCTTCTGGTGTCGGGTGGATCACCGCCAGGCATACCTCGCACCCACGCCCCGGTAGCGGGTGAGCCTTCCGGCTCGGCGTCTTTGCGGCCAGATGAGCCGCGCAATGGTAACTTCCCACAACGGGACTTCTGGGGGTTGAGCGGGCACTTGTCCGGCTCCTGCGATTACCGGGCATAAGCCCCGCAGTCGCCCGTTTGCGATACTTCCGAGCTGCCGATTCCCCCATAACCTCGCGCTCCGTTTGCTTGGGGATCGCATCTTCATGAATCCATAGTAGCGACGCACACCGAGGGATGCTCGATAACTTACCTGTTGTTTTCCCAAAGGAAGTGTGGCACCCTTCCTGTTGGAAACCAAAATGGCGGTGCTATGAAACAAAAGACGGACGTCCTGCAAGGCACGTTGGCGTTGATGGTCCTCAAGACTCTCGATGTCCTGGGACCGCTGCACGGCTATGGAATCGCGCGGCGCATCGAGCAGATCAGCGGAGATCTGCTGGCCGTGAATCAAG
Organism: Bryobacteraceae bacterium; assembly: GCA_041490325.1. Taxonomy (GTDB): domain Bacteria; phylum Acidobacteriota; class Terriglobia; order Bryobacterales; family Bryobacteraceae; genus Palsa-89. The sequence continues at coordinate 4,606 of JBGPSX010000099.1, forward strand.
GGACTCTGTATCCCGTGCTGTTGAAGCTGGAGCAAGAAGGCGCGATCGCGTCCGAGTGGGGTGCCTCGGAGAATAATCGCAGGGCGCGCTTCTATCGGCTGACTCGGGAAGGACGTAAGCAGCTGCAGGTCGAGACCCAAGATTGGGAACAAACGGCAGCGATCATCGGCCGGTTCTTCGAAGCCAAAGCGGAGGATTTGTCATGAGATCTCTGAGGCGGTTCCTCGCGCGGCTGGCCAACTTGGCGACAGGGCGGGCACAGGACGAACGATTGAGGGAAGAGATTGAGGAACACATCGCTCTGCAAACCGCCGAGAATCTTCGCGCCGGTTTATCACCCGTTGAGGCACGGCGCCAAGCCATGCTGAAGTTCGGCGGGGTGGAGGCGATGAAGGAAGACTATCGAGCCGAACGAGGACTGCAATTTATCGAGAATCTGCTGGGGGATTTGCGAAACGCAGGGCGGACGATTTGCCGCATGCCGGGGCTGGCGGCCGTGATCATCGTTTCGCTTGCCATCGGAATCGGCGTGAATACAACGATCTTTTCATGGATTCAGATGATCCTGCTCCAACCGTTGCCCGGCGTGAGCGGTGCATCGAACTTTCTGCTGGTCGAGCCTCGCACGGAGACGGGCGGGTATCCAGGCGCTTCCTGGCTGGAATATCGCGCCTTGCAAACGCAACTGCCGGCGTTGCGGGAGATCGTGGCATTTCAGATGGTGCCGTTCAACGTGGGAGAGCGGGGGCAGACGGAGCGGACGTTCGGCCAACTCGTCTCGGGCAATTATTTTTCCGCGCTGGGACTGAAGCCGGCGATCGGACGATTTATTCGACCGGAGGAGGCGGAGCGGCCTGGAACCGAGCCGGTCATCGTGATTTCGTATGATTACTGGCAAACGAGGTTTCGCGGGGCGGCGGGGGCTGTGGGCCAAAAAGTCCGCGTTAACGAGCGCGAACTTACGGTCATCGGCGTGGCGCCCAGGGAATTCCAGGGAACAATGCTCCCCTTGAAGTTCGACCTGTGGGTGCCGGCCACGCTGACGCCTGCGTTGCTCGGCGGAGCGCGCGACCTCGAAGATCGCAGCGCCCGCGCGTTTTCGTTGATCGGAATGTTAAGGCCTGGCGGGAGCCGCGAGGAAGCACAGGCCGAGCTCAGTACGGCGATGGCGCAGCTTGCGCGCGATTATCCTGAGGCGAGCGCCGGAATTGGCGGCGAGATTCTTTCCTTCTGGGAAGCACCGCGCGGTCCCCAGCGGTTGCTGATCGGCGGGCTGTCTATCTTGCAAGGCGTTATGCTGCTCCTGCTGTTGGCGGTCTGCGGGAACACGGCAAACCTCATGCTGGCTCGTGGAAGCACCCGACAGCGCGAGATGGCCGTGCGCATGGCGCTGGGCGCGGGACGCTGGCGCATTGTCAGCTTGGTGGCCTCGGAAAATATGCTGCTCGCTCTGCTTGGAGCAAGCGTCGGAGCAGCCATCGCAGTGTGGGGCACTACGGCACTGCGCGTGGCGCCGATGATTGGCGCGTTTCCGATCCGGTTTCAGACCAGCGTGGATGAACTCACGCTGGCGTTCGCGGTATTGCTCGGTGCTGCGTGCGGTTTGATTTTCAGCGCGGCGCCGGCGGTCCATCTGGCGCGGCTGGGCCCACAGGACGGGCTTCGCTCCAGCTTCAACACGCCGCCCCGCAGCCGTGCGCGCAAAGTTCTGATGGGAGTGGAAGTCGGACTGGCGATGGTCGTCCTGATCGCGGCGGCGCTCTTCTTGCAGAGTTTTCGCTCGGCACGCCAAACCGATCCGAGATTCCGGCCCGAGGGCGTTTTGCTGGCCGCTTACGACTTAAGCGGACGGAATCCCGACGAGGCGTCCGAGCGCGAATTTGCTGCGCGCCTGCTGGAACGGCTGCGATCCGTGCCGGACGTCGAGGCAGCCGCCATCGCAACCAATGTTCCGCTGGACTTGCATGGAATTCCGGCGCGGCCTTTCACGGTGCAAGGCCGCGTGCGCACGGAGGCTGGGCAGGATAGAGCCATTTCGAACACGGTTACGGCAGGATATTTTAGGGTGATGGGCATCCCGCTCCTTGAGGGAAACGACTTTGCCGAGATGGGGGATAGAGCTGCGCCCGCACAGGCCATCGTCAATGAGGAGTTTGTCCGCCGCTACCTGAATGGCGCGGATGCGATCGGCCGCCGCATACAGACGCGCGCGGGAAGCTTCACGATCATCGGCGTGGCGCGCAATTCGGTCTACGACGCGTTCGGCGAGCCCGCGCAGCCAGCGATGTATTTCTCGTACCGAGATCTTCCAGCGAGCGAAGGCGAGATTCACCTGAGGACGCGCAGCGGCAATGAAACCGCGCTCACCGCGGAGGCGCGTGCCGCACTGCGCGATCTCGATCCGATGCTGCCTCTTTACGACGTGCGAACATTCTCCCAGCACATCGAACGAAACCTCTATCTGCGCCGGATTCCTGCGCGGATGTTCGTCGTGCTCGGGCCACTCCTGCTCGGCCTCGCGGCGATCGGAATCTACGCCGTGGTTTCGTATGCCGTGGCCAGGCGAACGAGAGAGATTGGCGTGCGGCTGGCGTTCGGGGCCACCAGCGAGCGGGTCGTCCTGCAAATTATCCGCGAGAACTTGGGTGTAATCGGCCAGGGCGCGGCGGTTGGATGGGTACTTGCGCTCGTGATTTCCGTTTACGCGATTACGAAGGGCGCGATCAACCTTCCGATTTTCCTCGGTGTGCCGGCAATTCTGTTGAGTGTCGCGGCGCTGGCCTGCTGGATTCCGGCACGGAGAGCTAGCCGGATCGATCCGATGGCGGCACTCAGGCACGAGTGAAAGCAGGGACGTCGCGGCCTACGCTCTGAGGGCGGATGGTTAACCGCGTTTATTAGGCAGGTTGAGACCCAAGATTGGGAACAAACGGCGGCGATTATCGGCCGGTTCTTCGAAGCCAAAGCGGAGGATTTGTCATGAGATCTCTGAGGCGGTTCCTCAACCGCGTGGTCAACTTGGCGGCCAGGCGGGCACAGGACGAGCGGTTGAGGGAAGAAATTGCGGAACATATCGCTCTGCAGACTGCGGAAAATCTTCGTGCCGGTTTATCACCCGTTGAGGCACGGCGCCAAGCCATGCTGAAGTTTGGCGGCGTGGAGGCGATGAAGGAAGACTATCGAGCCGAGCGAGGACTGCTGCTGATCGAGAATGTGATGCGGGATGTGCGCTTCGCTCTTCGCCTGTTGCGCAAGTCTCCCGGCTTCACCGCTGTGGCCGTGGTGACGCTGGCAATGGCCATCGGCGCAAACGCCGTCGTCTTTAGTGTGTTGAATGCGCTGATCCTGCGGCCGCTGAATGTGCCTGAGGAGGAGAGCCTCTACGCAATCGAGCACGCGAGCGATAAGACCGGGAATCTGTCGTATCCCGACTATCTCGATCTGCGCGATCGCAACCAGAGCTTTGATGGGCTGGCGGCCTACAACATCACCGCCGCGGGGCTGGACACCGGCGAAACTGCGACGCGCGCCTGGATTTATGAAGTGAGCCGGAACTATTTCGATGTACTGGGTATTCAGCCGTATCTAGGGCGGTTCATCCACGCGTCCGATGAGCATGGCCCGAATAGCGCGCCATACATCGTGCTCAGCTATGGATATTGGCAGAAGCATTTTCAGGCGGACCGCGGCGTGGTGGGGCGTACGGTTCAACTGAACAAGCATCCTTTCACCATCATCGGTGTCGCTCCACCGGAGTTCCACGGGACTTTGTTGTTTTTCGCTCCGGAGTTCTTTGTGCCCATCGTGAACCAGGAGCAGGTGGATGGAGGGAGCGGCCTGAACGCGCGTGGAAACCGGTGGATTTTCGAGGCGCTTGGACACCTGAAGGCGGGAGTCACTCCCGCCCAGGCGAGCGCCGATCTGAACGCAATTGGCTCATATCTGGAGAAAACGTATCCCGAGGACGAAGGGCAAATGCGCTTTGCCTTGGCGCGTCCCGGCCTCTATGGCGATTATGCTGCCACACCGCTGCGGGCATTCATGGCGGGATTGATGCTGCTGGCGGGTTTGATCCTGCTCGCAGCGTGCGCCAACCTGGGCAGCCTGTTCGCCGCGCGCGCGGCTGACCGGTCACGGGAAGTGGCGCTGCGACTCGCGCTGGGTGCGAGCCGCCTTCGCGTTCTGCGGCAACTCTTCACCGAAGCCATACTGATTTCATTAATCGGCGGCGCGCTGGGACTATGGGGCAGCGCAGTGCTGTTGCGCGGGCTGAGTGCGTGGCAGCCGTTTTCCAGATATCCCGTCCATGTGGCTGTGAACCCAGACGCTTATGTTTATGGAGTGGCCTTGCTGTTGACTTTGGCCAGCGGATTCCTCTTTGGTGCCGTCCCGGCAAGGCAGGTACTTCACACGGACCCATACGAGATCGTCAAGTCCGGATCAATCGTCAGAGTCGGGCCGCGCATGACCCTCCGGGACATGCTGGTTGTCGTACAAATTGCGATCTGTGCGGTGCTGGTCACGTCCTCGATGGTTGCCGTGCGTGGACTGGTGCGCTCGCTGCACAGCAATTTCGGTTTTGAGCCGCGGAACGCCATCCTGGTAAACACCGATCTGGGTATGGCCGGTTACAGTGGCGACAAAGTGCCCGCAATGCAAAAGCGCATGATCGATGCTGTGGAGGCGATTCCTGGCGTAAAGTCTGTGGGATTGATAAGTGAGCCGCCTCTGCGTGAGTGCTGCAATAGCTCGGCTGTTTTCACCGATCAAACGACAGACCTGAGGGCCTCGAACGCCGCGGCTGAAGCCTTCATCTATAACATATCGCCCGAATATTTCCAGGCGGCAGGTACCGCGTTGCTGTCTGGCAGGACCTTCACCTGGCATGACGACAAAAATGCGCCACGTGTAGCCGTCGTGAATCGGGAGTTCGCCAGCAAGATCTTTGGCTCGGCCACAAACGCAATCGGCAGATATTACAAGCTGCCGGATGGAACGCGCATCCAAGTGGCGGGTATTGTGGAAGACGGAAAATACAACAGCCTCACCGAAGAACCACAGCCGGCGATGTTTCTCCCCATCCTGCAATCACCCTCGAGCGGAACATCGCTGGTGGTGCGCTTGAGCCGCGGTCCGGGGCAACAGCTAGCAGCCATCAGGAGTACACTGCGGGAGCTCGATACAGGTCTCCCTCTTTACATCCAACCCTGGGGCAAAGAACTGGACACCGCTCTGTTTCCTTGGCGTATGGCCACGATGGCGCTGGGCGTCATGGGTGTGATGGGCGCGATGCTCTCTATAACTGGCATCTTTGGGATGGCTGCGTATTCGGTGAGTAGGCGGCTGCGGGAGTTGGGAATTCGTATGGCCCTCGGCGCGCAGCGAAAGGAAGTGTTACAGGCAGCGCTAGGACGCGCATTCAAATTGCTCGCTTTTGGCTCGGCCGCAGGATTGCTCCTCGGAATTCTAGCCAGCCGTGTGCTGGCTTTCATCGTGTATCAGGCAACTCCCCGCGATCCGCTGGTAGTGGCTGGTGTTGTGCTGGCTATGTTGTTGCTGGGGCTACTGGCTACGTGGATTCCAGCGCGACGCGCGCTGTCGATCGATCCTATGATACTGCTGCGCGAGCAGTGAACTACCGCGGCACAGGCTGGAATAGGTTCTTCGACTCGCAGGAGGAAAGCCGCGCGTCTCCACCTACGTCCTCAGTCAGTTGTTGCCAACAGGCCATTCCACTTATCGAGGCGGTCTGGAGTCAATATTTCCGTGTTCCGGCCGGTTGGTCGGCAACTCGGAAACTATGCCAGCGCCGAGGAGTACACAACGAGTACAAGCCCTTGACAACTCCCGGCGAGTGCGATAACAACGGCGCAGGCTTGGAGGGATGGTGAACTCCGGCCGTTACAGCGATTCCACCGATTCGTGGGGCTCGTCGATGCGCC
>JBGPSX010000100.1:0-10464 GCA_041490325.1 Bryobacteraceae bacterium
AACATCGCCACCGGAATGCCGCAGCCCACCGGTACGCAGAGCTTTGTGTTTTCCGAAGTCGGCGACGTAATCGGCCGTCCGCAACTCTGGCTGTTGGCCCTATTTCTCTTTCTGTACGTGGCCTCCGAAGTCGGCGTCTGGAATTGGTTGGTTCAGCATCTGATCGCGCAAGGCATTCCCGAATCGCGCGCCCTCAACGTTCTGTCCTTGGGATTCGCGCTCGGCCTGTTGATCGGACGCGTTGTTGTCTCGCGCGTGTTGATCACAGTTCCCGCACTGACCGTTACGATGGCGTCCGCGGTCCTCATGGCCATCACGACATATCTGATGCTACAGACCAGCGATCCGAAAGTGGCCTGGATCATGGTCTTTCTGGCCGGCGTGGCGATGGCGCCCGTATTCCCAACGACGCTCGCGATTGTCGGTGACAACTTCCCGCGCATGACCGCCACCGCGATGGGTATCGTGATCACTTCCGGCTGGATCGGACTCGCGGTCAGCTCCCGCACCATCGGCTCCATTGCAGGCGGCGACACCAAGCGCCTCAAAAAGGCCCTCCTGGTTCTGCCCGGCATGGCAGTCGCGATGATTGCCGTGAATCTGGCTCTGCAAACGATCGGGAAATAGCGCCAGCGGTTCATTCATAAAAACCTCAGAAACTCGTGGCACACTGAATGTGCCATGGCTAACGACAAACGCATCGCACTCGTGCTGTTCTTCGCCGGAGCAGCGATCTCACAGACCATGCCGGCCGACTACGCCGCCGTGTTGAAGACGCTCGGCAAACAAGGGGACTACAAGGCGAATGTTCTCAAGGTCAACATCCCGCGCAGCGATCTGAAAGTAACCATCGACGGTATCGCGACGCCCACGCCGTTTGGGTTCGGTGGATGGCTCGCCATGACCAAAGCAGATGGCGGAGACGACGTCATGATGGGCGACCTGGTCCTGCTCGAGGACGAAGTCAACCCCGTCATGTCGGCTCTGCTCGACAACGGCCTCGAAGTGACCGCGCTGCACAATCACTTCTTCTTCGAAAGCCCACGCATTTTCTACATGCACGTGCATGGGCACGGAAAGGCCGGCGATCTTGCGACCCGCGCGAAACCCGCCGTGGACCTTGTCGGACACGCTTCAGCTCAGCACCAAAGTTCAGTCATTGGGGGAGCCAGCACTGTCGCGGCCGGACAAATCGATACCGCGCAGATCGCGCGAATTGTCGGGCACGAAGGTGAGCAAACCGGTCCGGTTTACAAGATCACGATCGGCCGTGACGACCTGACGCTCAAGGAAATGGGCGCCGTGATCAATGCGCGCATGGGCCTGAATACGTGGGCCGCCTTCTACGGGAGTGATGCGAGCGCCGAAATCGCGGGCGACATCGCGATGTTGCCGCATGAGATCACGCCCGTCCTGAGAGCGCTGCGGTCGCATGGCCTCAACGTCGTCGCGATCCACAATCACATGACAGCGGGCGAGCCAATCATCTACTTCCTGCACTACTGGGGGACTGGACCGGCCGAGACGCTTGCAAACGGATTTAAAGCCGCCCTCAGTCAAACCGGCAAGAAATCCGCGCGAGTCGAGCCCCAGCCGCAGAACATCCTCTTCGTCTGCGAGCACGGCGCGGCCAAGAGCGTGATCGCTGCTGCGCATTTCAACCGCTTGGCCGTTGAGCAGGGACTTCCCTATCGCGCCATCGCGCGAGGCGCTCATCCGGATCCGGAAGTTCCCGCGCTGGTCAAGAATGGTCTTAATGGCGAAGGTCTAACCGCAAATCCAGCGAAGCCAACAGCACTCACCGAAGCCGACGTGCTCCAGGCGCAGCGCGTCATTACGTTCGCTTGTGCGCTGCCCATGCCCAAGTCGGTCGCCGACGGCAAGCTGACCGACTGGGACGGCGTGCCGTCGGTGAGTGACAACTACAACGCCGCGCGCCAGGCCATCGTCGACCGAGTTGAAAAACTTCTGAAAGACTTGGCCGCCACCCAGCAGCCGTAATGACCATTCTGAGGCGGGCATCCACCGCGCTCGGGCTCAACCGCCAAACCACGATCCTGCTCATCGCGATCATGGTGATCGGTTCAGGCGAGGAGATGTGGATGCGCTTCCTGCCGAAATATCTGGAAGTTCTGGGTGCGTCCACGTTCCTGATCGCCGCATTCGACGCCATCAAGACGCTGCTCGGCGCCGTTTATGCGTTTCCGGGCGGCTATGTCAGCGATCGCCTGGGTCACCGGCCCGCGTTTATCGGATTCACCGCCGTTTCGATCGCAGGCTACTTGATGGTCGTCGCGCTGCCGCGGCCTGCAGGCGTCATCGCCGCGATGTTTCTCTTTCTCGCCTGGAGCGATTTTTCGCTTCCGGCGACATTCTCCCTGGTCGCGCAAGCCCTGCCTGCCGGAAAGCACGCCATGGGGATCGGCATGCAATCGCTGATTCGCCGCCTTCCGGTCATCGCAGGACCGATTGCCGGAGGACTCTTAATTGACCGGCTCGGCATTGTTGCTGGTGTCCGCGCCGGCGCGGCAATTTCGGTCGCGTTGGCGCTAGTGGCAGTGCTTCTCCTCAGCCGCATGGTCCACCAAACGCCAGCCGTTGCGCCGCTGCACGGCTTCCGCAAAACGTTCGCGATGTTTCCCCCTCCCTTGCGCCGGCTGCTTTTAAGCGACATATTGATTCGATTCTGCGAGCGCCTGCCCTTCGCCTGGGTGGTCATCTATGCGATGGCTCAAGGGCTAAGCGCCGCCGACGTGGGCATTCTGACGGCCATCGAGATGATTGCAGCCATCCTCTGTTACTTGCCGGCTTCCGCCCTCGCGGATCGTTACGGCAAGGAGCCATTCGTCATCGCCACCTTTGTGATGTTCACCTTATTTCCGTTCGCGCTTGCTACGGCACATACCTTCGCGGCCTTTGCGTTGGCCTCCATTATTCGCGGCCTGAAAGAATTTGGTGAACCTGCGCGAAAGAGCCTGATCGTTTCGTATTCGCCGGAATCGGCCCGCGGCGCCACCGTCGGCGTATATTATCTGATCCGCGATTCCGTGGTGACCACCGGCTCATTTGTAGGCGCCGCGCTCTGGCAGCTCGGCCCGGAGGTTAACTTTCTCGCGGCTGGCGGAATCGGTGTGCTCGCCACTGCAGTTTACGTCGCCACTCTCGGTTGGAAACGTTCATCGCCTGCCTAACGTGAACCTTCAGACAAATCTCAGAATTGTCCGCCATACTGATTCTTTGAGATATCGCATCGCCTTGCTGGCATTCACTGTTTTGCTTTCTTTCGCCCCCCGCGGGCTTGGGCAAACCGCCTTCCTGCGCGGACAGGTCACCGATGAGAGCGGCGCCGTCATTCCCGGCGCCAAGATCACACTCACCGCGCCGTCCGGCTTGATCAAGACCGCCACTGCCAACAACAATGGTTCCTATTCCATTGGGGGCGTTCCGGCGGGCAGCTACAGCGTGGAAGCCAGCGCGCCCGAACTCGCGCTTCCACAGCCGATGAAAATCACGTTGAGAGGCGGGGCGCAGAGGCTGGACCTTCAACTGAGCGTGGCGGCTACGATGCAGCAAGTCACGGTCCAGGAAAACGGAGGTCCAGCTGTGAGCACCGATCCCGCCAGCAATGCCGGCGCCCTCGCGCTCCGAGGCAATGACTTGCAAGCTCTTGCCGATAATCCTGAGGATCTGGAAGCAGACTTGCAAGCTCTCGCCGGGCCGTCCGCTGGTCCTTCCGGTGGCGCCATTTTCATCGATGGATTCAGCGGCGGACAGCTTCCACCCAAGGAATCGATTCGCGAGATCCGCATCAATCAAAATCCTTTCTCGCCTGAATATGACACGCTAGGATACGGACGCATCGAGATCCTCACCAAGCCAGGAACCGACAAGTTTCACGGAATGGCTTCATACAATTTCGGCGATAGCTTCTGGAACTCCCGCAATCCTTACGCTGCTGAAAAGGCGCCTTTCGTGCTACACGAATTCGGCGGCAATCTGGCCGGCGCCATTGGCAAGCGAACGTCGTTCACTGTCGATATTCAACGGCACGCCATCGATAACGGAGCGATCATCAACGGGTCCACGCTCGACGATGCGACCCTGGCCGTAGTCAATCCATTTACACAGGTGTTCCCCATTCCGCAGCGGCGCCTCATCATCACGCCGCGTATCGATTATCAACTGAATCCCAAGAACACGCTGACGGTTCGCTACCACGGTGCGCGATCGCGAATCGCGTCGGCGGGCGTTGGCGGTTTTAATCTGGTTTCTCAGAAGTTCGATGCTCACAGCAACGCCGATGTTGTTCAGCTCACCGAGACGGCCGTGCTGGGAGCCAGCGTTATCAATGAAGCGCGTTTTCAGTATTTTCGCGCGACCAGCTCCATGACGGCGGCCAATCCCGGTCCTACGATTCGTGTCCTCGGTTCTTTCAACGGCGGTGGCGCCGCGGTCAACCGGTCATCCGACCAGCAGAATCATTACGAACTTCAGAACTATGTGTCCGTTGCGCGCCAGGCGCATTCCTGGAAGTTGGGCGTGCGGCTGCGAGGCGATACGGATGACAACACATCGCGCCAGAATTTCGATGGAACGTTTACATTTGGAGGCGGCTTGGCGCCTCAACTCGACGCTAGTAATCGGGTCGTGCTCGATGCTTCCAGTCAACCCGTCTTGGTCAACATTGACTCCATTGAGCGGTATCGCCGCACTCTCACGTTCGCGCGCTTGGGATTCCCGGCGGGCCAGATACGCTCGCTCGGCGGCGGAGCCACGCAGTTCAGCATCAGCGCGGGATTGCCGTTGGTATCGGCCGCCCGATTTGATCTAGGCGTCTTCGCGGGCGACGACTGGCGGGTCCGCCCAGACCTCACGCTCAGTCTCGGCGTGCGCTATGAGACGCAGACCAACATCCATGACTGGCGCGACTTCGCGCCGCGTATCGGACTGGCCTGGGCCGTGGGCGGTGGTGCTGGGAAGTCGCGCCCCAAGAACGTGCTGCGCGCCGGCTTCGGCATGTTCTACGATCGCTTTAGTCTCGCGAACACAATCACCGCGCTGCGCTATGACGGTCTAGTTCAACAACAGTATCTAGTGACCGATCCGGATTTCTTCCCGGTTGTACCTTCGTTGCCTTCTCTGACTGCTTCCCAGCCCTCCAGCACTGTTCAACAAGTCAGTTCAACCTTGCGAGCGCCCTACATGCTGCAATCGGCGTTGGCTTTCGAGCGCCAGTTGCCGCGCGACACTACCATCGCCATCACCTACGCCAGTTCGCATGGAGTCCACTTGCTGCGTTCCGAAAACATCAACGCTCCATTGCCCGGAACGTTTAATTCCGGGATTCCCAACAGCGGCTTGTTCCCGTATGTAAAAACCGGTCCGATCTTTCTGATGGAGTCAGCGGGAATCTACAACCAGAATCAGATGATTGCGAACATCAATTCGAAACTCAACGGTGATATTTCGCTGTTTGGCTCTTACGTGTTAAATCGCGCCATGAGCGACACCGATGGCCTCAATACGTTTCCGGCCAAGCCCTACAGTTCCGCGGGCGAGTACGGAGCAGCCGAAACCGATGTTCGTCATCGCGTCTCGCTCGGCGGCACTATCAACACCAAGTGGGGCGTGCGGTTCAGTCCGTTGTTGAACGTTAGTTCCGGACCGCCTTTCGACATCACGGTAGGTCATGACCAGTATGGCGACACGTTATTCAACAGTCGACCCTCCATTGCCGCCGACGCCAAGAAGCCTGGCGCTATTGCGACTGCTTACGGGCTGCTCGACCCCAATCCTGGTCCGAACGATCCAACGCTGTCGCGCAATTTCGGACGCGGTCCGGGAATGATCATGCTGAACTTGAACGTTCGAAAGACATTCGGGTTCGGTCGCGCGCGAGAAGGATCAGCGGCGAACGCCAGCGGTCCTAGTGGCGGCAATCGCAACGGTCCCTCGAGTCCGTTTTCGGTGGGTGGCGGACCGGGTGGTCCAGCGTCTTCTAATCGTCGCTACAACCTGTCCGTGGCGATGTCGGTACGTAACATCCTCAACCACAACAACCCCGGGCCGATCGTCGGAAACATCGCGTCGCCGTTGTTCGGCCAAGCCAACCAGCCGTTCGGTGTTGGCGTATTGGGAGGGACCGGATTTTCTGAATCGGCTAACAATCGGCGCCTAGAGCTGCAGACTCGCTTCACATTCTGATTCGTATGTAGATGACATCGTAGTGTGAACGCGACGACCCTTGGCGTACCATGATCTTTGTGTACCGTCGCGCCGTCATCTGCATTGTTTGCTGTCTCGGATTCACAGGCTGCAATAAATCCGCCCTCCAAAAACCCGAAGTTGCGATTGCCGCCGCGGCAAATCTTGCTGCCGTTTTCCAAATCATCGGGCCGCGGTTTGAAGCGCGAACTGGAATCCATCCAGTCTTCAGCTTTGCATCCACCGCGCAATTGGCGCATCAGATCGAGAACGCCGCGCCCTTCGATGTCTTCACCGCCGCCGACTCCAAACACGTGCAAGAGCTGCAGCAGAAAGGTCTGCTCGCGCCAGGCAGCCGCGCCATCTACGCGCGCGGCGTTCTTGCTTTATGGATTCCGCCGCAACGTAATGCGCCGGTCAACGAGCTGGCGGATCTCGCGAAGTCCGAAGTCCGGTTCATTGCGATCGCGAAGCCGGAGCTCGCGCCTTACGGACAGGCCGCCGTCGAATCCCTGCAGCGCCTCGGAATCTGGCCTCAATTGCAGGGCAAGATCGTGTACTCGGAAAACATCAGCGCAGCCAAGCAGTATGGAGCATCCGGAAATGCCGACGCCGTCTTCACCGCTTATTCCCTGGTGATGAGAGAGGCTGGCAGAGTAATTCGTATGGATGAAAAGTTGCACCAGCCCATCGATCAAGAGCTGGGGATCGTCGCTAATTCGAAGCGGCCAGTCCTGGCGCGCAAGTTCGTGGATTTCTTGCTGGCAGGTGAGGGCCGGGATATCCTTCGCGACCACGGATACCAAATCCCCGAAAGCCCTACAACATCATCTGTCCCCCATTAACTTCAACCGTCTCGCCCACGATGTAACTGGAGGCATCGGAAGCAAGAAACGCAATCACAGTAGCGCACTCCATCGCCGTTCCCACGCGGCCGAGCGGGATGCCGGACACGAAACCGCGAATCATTTCGGGCGTCGAAAAAGCCTCATGAAACGGCGTATCGATCACTCCAGGTGAGACGCCATTGACCCGCACACCGTGTGGCGCGAGTTCCTTGGCTAGCGACTTGGTGAAGGTGATCAGGCCGCCTTTGGCCGTGCCGTAGGCGCCAGCGCCGGGTCCGCCGCCGTTTCTCCCGGCGATCGAGACGATGTTGATAATGTTTCCGCGCTTGCGCTCGATCATCGACCCCGCCACGGCCTGCGAGCAGAGCACGGCGCTCTTCAGGTTCAGATCCTGTATGTCGTCCCAGGCCTCTTCGCTGACTTCCAGGATCCGCATGCGCTTCACCAGCGATCCGGCGTTGTTAACCAGAATATCGATCGGCCCGAGTTGATCGGTGACGGTCTTCACGAGAGTACGAACCTCGCTCGCTTTCCGCACATCGGCTTTGATCGCGATGGCTCGCCCACCCGCCGCCACAATCCTTCCGCGCACTTCGTCGGCGCCTTTCTGATTGTGAAAATAACCAATGGCGACCTGTGCGCCCAGGTCGGCGAAAACGGTTGCGGCGGCCGCGCCGATGCCTGAAGAGGCGCCTGTTATGAGTGCGATCTTGCCGGTTAGATCGAGATAGTTTCGCATGAGTCAGAAGCCCATGATCCCACGAAATTAGCTGTTTGTTGGCAGTACGTCTTCGGCTCGAGGCAGCCACGATTTCCATTGATGAGCCACTTCGATCAGCGCCCGTACCGTCCGCGGCAAGTGCGAAGACTTGCGATAGATCAGGCCGGTTGTGCTGAAGAGATGGCGGTTGGTGAGGCGCAGAGTACGCAACGCGCCCCGTCGAACGTCATCCGACACGCTCCACAACGGCAGCAGCGAGATTCCCAATCCCAGCTTCACCAGTTCCTTGATCGAATCCGCCTGATCGTTTTGCATGACCACCTTGGGCTCGAAGCCCACCGACACGCAGAATTGCCGGATCGCGGTTTCGATCACCACGGAGCGCTGATAGAGCACGAACGGACGCGCCGCCAGCTCCGCCGCCGTTACAACACCCTGGTTCGCGATCGGATCTTCCGGTGGAACGATGAACACCAGTTCGTAGCGCCACAACGGATCTTGAATCAGATCCGGTCCATCCACCGGCAGGTTCATCAGGATCAGGTCGACCTTGCCGGCGTGCAGGTCCTCGAACAGCATGTGGTCGTTTCCGGTGATCAACCGCAACTCGACGTTTGGATAACTCGCCAGGTAGGCCCGCAGCAAGTGGGGAACAATCGAAACGCTGATGTGAGGACCGCAGCCCAGAAATAACGATCCGCGCTGCACTCCACTTAGTTCCTGCACCGCGCCAACCGCTTCATCATGCACCAGCACCAGGCGCTGGCAATAACCCATCAACAGACGGCCCGCCGGAGTTAGAACCAGCTTGCGTCCAGCTCGCACATACAGTTTTTCGCCGAGTTCCTGTTCAAGCTGATGGATCTGTGCAAACACGGCCGGCGGTGATAAATTCAACCGCTCAGCAGCTTTACTGAAACTCGAAAGCTCGCCAACCGCGATGAGTGCCCGGGAATGAGCCAGTTCCACGCGAACCCCCTCGTAGCAGCGATTATACGGTAGTCTTCAGAATTTTGGAATATCGTGCCCGCGCGATTTGGTCCCGCTTACTGCGCCAGTGGTGCGTCACCCCGGAATTTCCAACTCGTCTTGTAGTCGCGCGTCAGCGGCTGTTTCGTCAGGCTCGCTTTGATCATCTCAACGGGAATGCGATTCTCTCTCAGCACAGCATCGTGGAATTGGCGGTTGGTCATCTTGCCGGCGTCGACCAATTCTTTATGCAATGAATAGAGCTGCATCCCGCCCAGCAGGTACGCGGCCTGATAGAGCGGACTGTAGGCGCCAGCAAAGGACCGTCGCACCTCGCCCACGGCATTCTCGCGTTCGTGTCCCACTCGATCCACCAGCAGGTTGATGCATTCCACTGGTGTCATCTTGCCGAGGTGGAAACTCAAAGAGAAGATGATCCGCGCGCAGCGATGCATGCGCCAGAACAGCGCGCCGACCCGATCTTCCGGCGTTTTCTGAAACTGCATGTCCCACAACAGCAGCTCCCAGTAAAGCGCCCAGCCTTCGGTGATGAAGGGCGTGCCGCCCACCACGGAACGATACGGCCGGAAGCGCGCGGCCATGAATCCTTGCAGATGATGCCCCGGAATCAGTTCGTGAAATACTGTGGCGCGCGACATCGGAATATTATTCCCGCGCATGCTCATCAGCTTCTGCTCATAGGTCATGGAGTTGGTGGGGAACGAGACGCTCATCACCTCGCCGCCTGTGAAGAATGGATTCACAAGCTGGCGCTCGGGCGTCATCATCTCCATCCGCCAGGTTTCGCGCGCGAGTTTCGGGATCGTGATCAGGTCGTGGTCGTCCATGAACTTCTCGGCTTCGCGCTCCAGGTCGCGGATCATCTCCGGCTGTTTGCCCGGGTCGACATGCATGTTCTTGACCTTCTCCAGAGCCTTTTTCCAGTCGTCGCCGAAGCCCATTTCGCGGGAAGCTCGTTTCATCTCGTTCTCGCACCAGGTAAATTCTTTCCCGGCGATTGCGATCAGTTCCTCTGGCGTATACAGGATCATCTCGTACGCCAGTTCGTTGAGCAGGCCTTCGCGGCCGATAGGATCGCCGATGATGTCGTCCGTCCCCCCGGCTCTCGCCCCGGTTGGAACAATGTTGCCTGCGCCGCGTCCGCCGCCGCCCCGTCCACCCGTTGGCGCTGCGACAGTGTCAGTCAGCGGCGGTAATCCGAGCATGCGCTCGCGCAAGAAATTGATATAACTCTGCAGCGCCGTGTCGGCCGTCCGATAAGCTTCTTCGTTCCACCATCCGAACGTAGGATCATAACCGTCGTAGAAACTGAACCAGCCCCGCAGTGTATTGCGCAACGCCAGCGTGTCTGCCAGCGCGCGATTCGCGCGGATCTTACGAATGTGCGCCTCATCCGAGCCATCGTTCCGAACCAGCGGCTCCAGAGAACGCCGAGTGTCGTCGATCAGGCGCGCTAGAGACGTCAGAGTGGAAGCCGCTTCCTTGGAATTCACAGGCTCCATCTTCCGGCGCGTTTCTTCGAGCCCGATGATGCTCCGCGCAAAGGGCGTATAGGCCGCTGTTTCCGCGCTGGCTTTTGCATCCAGCTCCAGCCGCCGAAGCTCGTGATCCAGCAGATTGCGAAACAGGATGTGATCGATTTTGCCGTCCTGGCTCAGCGCGTCGAAGTTGATGGCCGTCAGGCGCGCGCGCCATTCGCCA
>JBGPSX010000101.1:0-10423 GCA_041490325.1 Bryobacteraceae bacterium
CGCGTACAGCGCCGCCCGGCTGTCGCCGCTGTAGCCGATGAAGCGGGTCTTGCCGGCATCGCGGGCGCGTTTGACCACGTCGATCACGTCGCCTTGCCGCAGCTTCTCTTCGGTACAGCTATGCAGTTGGAGCAGGTCGACCCGATCGGTCTTCAGCCGTTTCAGGCTGCGATCCACATGCGCGTCCATTTTCTTGGGATTCCAGTTATCGCCATCGCTTTCGTGCCCGCACTTGGTGAAGAGCACGTACTCGCTGCGGCGGCTGGATACCACCTGCCCGATCTTTTCCTCGCTATCGGGATAACATTCCGCCGTATCGATGATGTTCAATCCGGCATCCAGTGCGCCGTTGATCAAGCGGTCGACTACGTCGACGGGAACTCCGCGGAAGCCGATCTCGGCGGCCCCGAATCCGAGCACGCTGACGCTCATCCCTGTTTTACCGAGGGTACGGTGTTCCACTAATATGATCCTCCTGCGAGGGAATCCACGAAGGCGCGCGATATCGGCCATTGACCATAGACGCGCCGGTCATCGCGCCGAAAGGTTCCGGCCACTAACACTCCGCTCAGGTCTGCCGGATTGGCCTGCTGCTTCTCGCGGTCGAGCCATTTGCGTAGCGTATTGGTGGTGCTCTCGAAATCCACGACCAACGTGGAAGCGGACTGGACATCGCGGCACAGAACGTCCAGGGCCAATTGCAGATGATCGCCGTCCGGGCCCAGCGTGAATACGATTTGTTCCGTGTTCTTGAGCGCCGAGACGTAGGGTTTCGTTCCGGCCGGCAAGGCGTCGGAACCTTGCAGCGCCAACAGCGGAACCAGCGCCCAGACCGGCTGCGTAGGCGGCAGCAGGCTCAACTTTCCCGATTTGCGCGTGACCTGATAGGCGGCGTAATCGTCAAAGCTGATGGCCATCGCCATGACGTCAGGCCGTAGCGGGTAGAAGGAAATGCGGCGTTTCGGCTGGCTGCCGGGCGCCGTACAAAAGCTGTTGTGGCAGGAGCCGCCCTGGCGCGCCGTGTAGTCCATCAGATTCTTCCAATGGAAGCGGCCTCGCAGCGCGAAGAAGACCTGATTGTCCTTGAAGGCGGCCGCCAACGCATCCAGATCCTCGCGATAATCGAACAACGTTTCTTCGACGAACTGCTTGTATTCCAGCTCTTCGGCTGCCTTGGAGCCGGCGATCATTTTGAGAATTCCCGAGCGGCGGATCGCGTCGACATCCACATAGACCACGGTCGCGTTGGCGATGGGGAGAAGGGAAACCAGAGCGGACGGATCCGAACCGCCGCGGGTTCGATACATGCGAACTCCCACCACCACCGCCGCGCAAACGACGATGAGCAGTACGGCGAGTTGCCAGGCGTGGAAGCGCAAGCGCATTACCGCGAGGTTACACCGCCGCGGCTGCCTCTGTCACGCGCGACGACTTCCATAGGTCGATGTAGGGTTGCAAATCTTGCATCATTTTCTCGAATTGCGGGATATCCAGCGACTGCGCGCCGTCGCTCATGGCCTTTTCCGGCGCCGGGTGTACTTCCACCAGCAAGCCGTCCGAGCCCACCGCAACCGCCGCGCGCGAAAGCGCCGGAACCAGGCTGCGTTTGCCGGTGGCATGGCTGGGATCGAGGATCACCGGCAAGTGCGAAAGCTCATTCAGGGCGGCCACCGCGGCGAGGTCGCAAGTGTTGCGGGTAACCGTCTCAAACGTTCGGATTCCGCGCTCGCACAGGATCACGTTCGAATTGCCGTGCGCGACCACGTACTCCGCTGACATCAGCAATTCGCGTACCGTGGAGCTCATTCCGCGCTTGAGCAAAACTGGACGCCCACACTTGCCGAGCGTCTTGAGCAGCGCGAAATTCTGCATGTTGCGGGCGCCGATTTGAAGAACGTCCGCGTACTCGGCCACTAAATCGACATCCCGATCGCTCATCACTTCCGTGATGATCCCTAGACCCGTAGCTCGCTTCGCCTTGGCGAGAAGCTTGAGGCCCTCGGTTTCGAGTCCTTGAAAGTCATAAGGCGAGGTTCGCGGCTTGAAGGCGCCGCCGCGCAGGAGTTTAGCCCCGGCTCGCGCGACTCCTTCAGCGGCCTGCATGATCTGCTTTTCCGATTCGACCGAGCACGGCCCGGCCATGACGATGAACTCGTCGCCGCCGATCTCGCAGCCGTTGACGCGAATCCGCGAACGGTCGTCGTGAAACTCCTTGCTGACGAACTTGTAGGGCGCCGAGATCCGGACTGCCTTCTCCACCTGCGGCATGGCCTCCATCGATTCCAGGCAGGCCGTGACGTCACCGACGCCTACCACGCCGATAACGACGCGCTCCTCGCCCTCGATGGCGTGGATCTTGTAACCGAAATCTCCTATGCGCTCACACACCTGGTTAATCTCCTGTTTCGTCGAGTGGAGCTTCATCGAGATAATCATTTCGCTTCTCCTAAAATGAAAAACCCACTCTTTCGAGTGGGTCGGTTTTTACTGATTCCTTATCGCCTACGCCACTCGCCCGATTTAGGTGCGGTACCAAAACCAAAATCGAAACGAGCTGTAGGCGCTGTACTGCATGAAGGACCAGTATATTCCGAAGCCAGCGGGTATTGCAAGATCGGGAACCGTGCCGACGTGGCAGGGCTGACACGCGGGGACAGAACGGCGTTCGCGCTAACTCGTTGGTGATGCTCAGCCAAGTGTCTCAATTCGCGACTGGTTGCCGGTATGCACTTCTAATCGCGAGGCCGGATTCACAAAGATCCGGCCCTGCTCAATGGAGGAGCACAATATGTTTGAAACCGATCTGGATAAGTCACACGCAACTCCCCGCAAGTCCGGGCGAACGGGTGTTCTTTGGCTGTTGTCGTTCGGAGTGGGGGCGGCGCTAGCTGGAAATACGTACCAGTATTTTCACGGCAAGACGGTGGACCACGAGTTGAACCTCGCGCAGGTAAACGCGCAGAGACAGATCGCGCGGCTGACCGAAACTGCGGAAATGGCGATCGCGCAGAGCCAGCAACGCCTGGAGACGCTCAAGACCGAGATGGAGACTGGCGCGGCCGCGAATCTGAAGCAGACTCGGTCGGAGTTGACCAAGGGCAGTTCCGCCATCGCGCAGAACGTGGAGAAGAAGCATCAGGAGGTCGCTGGGCAGTTGTCGGATCTGAAACGAGAGACCGACTCGAAGCTCAGCGAAGTTTCTAGCGGATTGGAACAGACCGGCGCCAAGTTGACTCAGGTTTCCAGCAGTCTGGATCAGACTTTGTCGGAGTTGAAGCGGACGGTCGGTGATTTGGGAGTCGTGAGCGGCGAGGTGGCTACGAATTCCAAAGAGCTGGCTGTGCTGAAACAGCTTGGTGAACGCGAGTACCTCGAGTTTGATCTTGCTAAGAGCAAGGACCCGCAACGTGTGGGCGATGTCTGGCTCACGTTGAAGAAGACGGACGAGAAGCATAACCGGTACACGCTGGTCGTCCTTGCGGACGATAAGGTCGTCGAGAAGAAGGATCGGACCATCAATGAGCCGGTGCAGCTTTATTTGTCGGGTAGCCGGTTGCCTTACGAGATCGTGATCAATGAAGTGAAGAAGGACCAAGTGATCGGATATGTGGCGGTGCCGAAGGTGAGGGCGCCGCGGGGGAAGGCGGCGTAGTTAAACGAGGGGGCCTTCGGGTTGCTTGAACATCGGCGGGCTGAAGAGGCTGCTGAAAAACTCACCGGAACCGCTCCTTGCAGTCACGGCTCGGAATGTAGATTATGCCGCTGGCCGAGCCGTGACCAAAGGGAGCGGTGGTTCATCACTGACTAAAGTCCGCCGCAGCCTGAAGGCCACCCTACTCATACCTCAATGCGATCATGGGGTCTACTTTTGTGGCGCGCAAGGCTGGCAGATACGTGGCGACTAGAGCGACGGCCGTCAGCAAAGCGGAGACACCGGCGAAAGTCAGAATATCCGTGGGTTTTACGCCGAATAGGAAGTTGGATAATACGCGGGTGATTGCGAATGCGCCTGCCAATCCTACTAGAACGCCTGCGCCGATCAGTGTTACGGCTTGCTTCAGCACCATTCGCAAAACATCACCCGCGCTTGCGCCTAGCGCCATGCGGACTCCG
This sequence comes from Bryobacteraceae bacterium, assembly GCA_041490325.1. Taxonomy (GTDB): domain Bacteria; phylum Acidobacteriota; class Terriglobia; order Bryobacterales; family Bryobacteraceae; genus Palsa-89. Next base: position 4,114 of record JBGPSX010000101.1, read on the forward strand.
AACTCCTGGGTGCGTTGCGATACCAGATAGGACATTACGCCGTAGATTCCTGCGGAGGCTAGGATCAGCGCAATGCCGGCAAAGACGCCCAGCAACCAGACGTAGAGGCGCTGGCTGGATAGCGAATCGGACACAACGCGCTCCATTGTCTTTACGCCAAATACCGGCTGAGCCGGGTCAACCGATTGGATCGCTTGCTCGACGGCGTGGGTCACGCTGGTAGGCTCGACATTCGTTCGAATCACGAGCGTCATTCCAGACAAAGAACGGGGCCTCTGCGCAGCCGGCATGTAAATCTCGGGTAGGGGATCACGGTCGAGGCCAGCCTGCCGAGTGTTCGCAACGATGCCGACGATGGTCCGCGTCCCGGCCCACGCGATTTTTCGCCCAATGGGATCTTCGTTGGGAAAATAGCGCCGGGCCAGCGCGTCGTTGATGAGCGCAACAAAAGGCGCCGCGGCGGTGTCCGCGTTCGAAATATCGCGCCCTTTGAGGAGCGGGATCCGCATGGTCTGAAAATAGCCGGGGCTGATTTCGCGAGTTTCCGCGAAGGGGCGCCGTCCAGGTTCTTCCGTGGGCCGCCCTTCAATGCCAAAGTTCCCGTTGGTGCCCCAGTTCTGCAAGGGCAGCAGTCGAATCATCCCGGCCGATTGGACGCCGGGCAATGCCCGGATGCGATCCAGCGCCGGCTCATAGAACTTTGGCCACATGCCATCGTTCGCGTATTTGTCGTCCGGTACCGAAACGCTCATGGTGAGAACACCGCTCGCGACTAGCCCGGGATCGGTCGCATTGAGAGCCCGGAATGAGCGCATCAATAATCCCGCTCCGATCAGCAGCACCAGCGCCAGGGCGAACTCCGCAACGATCAACGCATTCCGATAGGTTGCGCTGCGGCCGCCGACCGTACCCCTGGCGCCGCCCTCTTTCAGGCCTTCCTGCAAATCATGCGATGCATTTTGGAAGGCCGGAACGACGCCAAAAATGATTCCCGCCAGCACGCACACTCCCAGCAGGAACAGAAACACGGTTCCGTCCAGGTGGATATCGGTGGCGCGTGGAATTTGCCGCCAAGCCAACGCAACCAGCGCCTGAACGCCCACGTCGGCGAGAATGACGCCCAGCGCACCTCCGGCCAGCGCCAGCAGGATGCTCTCGGTCAGGAATTGTCGAATCAAGCGTGGCTGGCTCGCGCCCAGTGCCGCCCGAACCGCCACCTCTCGCCTTCGCGCCGAGGCGCGTGCCAGCAAGAGATTGGCCACATTCGCGCACGCGATGAGCAACACGAAACCCACCGAGCCCATCAGCACCAGCAATGCCGGACGAATATTGCCCACCAGCACGTCCTGCAAGGGCCGAAGCAGCACGCTGCGCCCTTTTTGCTCATCTGGAAACTGGTCGGCGATGCGTGATGCGATCTGCTTCATCTCCGAGTTAGCCGCAGCGAACTCAAGACCGGACTTAAGCCGTCCGATCACGCCTAGGAAGTGCGAACTCCGCACCGCTGCATGGCTCGGTGAGAACGCGAACGGCAACCACAGGTCACGTTCCTGGCTGTCAGGTGGAAACTGGAACATGGCGGGCATGATCCCGATCACGGTGGTTGACTTGCCGTCCAGCGTAATTTGCGATCCAAGCAACTTGGGATCTCCGCCAAAGCGCCGCCGCCACAGCCGCTCGCTGATTACCGCCACGTCGGGTTTGCCGGGCTGATCCTCGTCCGCCAGAAAGGTCCGGCCTAGCATCGCGCGCACCTGCAGCATATCGAACAGCCCCGCGGTGGCGACCACTGAGGGAATGCGTTCGGGAGCGGCGTCGGTCTGTAGGTTCATGCTCCCGGCGCTGAATGCTTCGAGATGTTCGAAAACATGATTCTGCCGGCGCCAATCGATGAAATTGGCTGGCGAGACGGCTCCGAAGCCTTTGGGCAGGAATGTTTCGTATACGCGAAACAGCCGATCCGCGCTCGGGTAATCGAGAGGTTTGAGCAGCACTGTGTTGATTACGCTGAACAGCGCCGCGTTCGCGCCGATTCCCAGGGCCAGCGCCAGGACTGCGACCGCCGTGAATCCCGGACTCTTCAGGAATGTCCGAATCGCAAATCGGATGTCTTGCAGCATAGTTCCTTGAGACGATCAGCCTGCGTTAAAGTTAGCCGAACATTGAACAACTTGTTGAACCACTTCCAGGTTCCTACGTCTAATTACTACATGAGCGTTCGCTGGTTACTGCAAAATGTGGGGCGGGATGTACGATTCGCGGCTCGCCTGTTCGTCAAGAGTCCCGGATATACCGCCGTTGCGTTGCTGTCGCTGGCGCTGGGGATTGGCGCCAATACCGCGATCTTCAGCGTGGTGTACGGCGTTTTGATCGACCCTTATCCATACGCCAAGCCGAACGAGATTTGGGCGCCCGAGATTCGCAGCCTGAAAACGACACAAAACCGGGGTTCGTACCACTTCGACGAATTTGTAGAGGCCGCCAAGCTCCCAGCATTTGCCGAAGCGATGGCCACCAGTTTTGACAACATCCTTCTGACGGGCGACCGAGCGCCCGAAAGCTTGCAAGGCATCCGGTTATCGGAAAGTGCATTTCACTTCATGGGCGTCCCCGCATTGATCGGCCGGACGCTGACGCCTTCCGACATCAAGCCTACCGGCGAGGCTGAGCCCGTGCTGGTCCTGAGCTATGGCGCCTGGCAGAGGTTATTTGATGGCAATCCGGACGCGATTGGGAAAACGTTGCGCTTGAATGACGTGCCTCACACAGTCGTTGGCGTGATGCCATCGCGATTTGGCTGGTACACCAACACGGGCATTTGGCTGCCGCTCCCAGCCACGCAGCGAGACCGCTGGGTCAACCCAATTTTTCGACTGCGGCCGGGCGTCTCGAAACAGGTCGCAGAACAGCAACTGCACGCGCTCCACCTGACTTTGGCGAAACAGACGCCGGCCAACTTTCCCAAGGATGGCTTCCGCACCATCCTGACCAACTACATGGACATCACCGTGGCCAGCGGAGAAATGCGCTCGAGTTTGCAGCTCCTGTTCGGCGTCGTTGGATTTCTGCTGCTGATTGCTTGCGCCAATGTGGCGAACCTCCAATTGGCGCACGGCACAGGCCGGGCGCGCGAGATCGCGGTACGAATGTCGATCGGTGCGGGCCGGGGGCAAGTACTGCGGCAACTGCTCACCGAGAGCGTCGTGCTGTCGCTGGCGGGCGGAGCGTTGGGCGTGCTGTTCGCTGTCGCCGCCACGAAAGCGATCGTGGCTCTGATGCCGGACTTCTATGTGCCGAACGAAGCGCGGATCACGGTGAACACGCTGGTCCTGTTATTCTCGGCCGCCGTATCGATGCTCACGGGAATTCTGTTCGGGCTCGCACCGGCGCTGCATTGTTCACGTCCGGATCTGACCGACGCGCTAAAGGATGCAGGCCGCGGCTCAGGCGCCGGTCGCGCCACTGGACGGACTCGCAACCTCCTGGTCATCGCCGAAGTGGCGCTGTCCGTGATTCTCCTGATAGGCGCCAGCCTGACCATTCGCAGTTTTGTCGCGCTGCATCAAGTGGATTCCGGCCTGCGCACCGAGGGGGTCCTCTTCGTGGGCGTGCCGCTGCTGCCCCAGCGATACAGCAGCATCGAACAACGCGACCGGTTCGCTCAAAGCCTGATCGATCGCGTCAAAACGTTGCCGGGTGTGGAAGCCGTGGGAAGCGGTACCGGCGGCATTCCTTTCGGCTGGCGGTCGGGATTTGCGATACCTGGAAAATCGGGACCGGACAATCAGAGGCTCGCGCTTGGGTTAGTGAGCGCCGATTACTTGCGAACCATCGGGGTCCCGCTGCTGCGCGGGCGCGCTCTGGCTGAGCAGGAGATCGCTCGCGCCGAGCACGTGACGCTGATCAACGAAACGATGAGCAAGCTATGGCCTGCCGGTGAAAGCCCGCTGGGCCAGCGCCTGCGCATTGATTTTCTGGAGAAGCCACCCGGCCCACAAGTTTTGTTTGCCGCCAATCCGACGCCCTACGTCACCATCGTCGGAATCGTCGCCGATACAAAAAACAACGGTCTGAAGGAAGCTACCATGCCGGGGGCTTTTGTCCCGTATACCTTGGCCGCGCCACCCCAGCGAATGTTTGCCGTGCGGACCCAGGGCGATCCCAAGCTGTTGCTGAATGCGGTACGCGCGCAAGTCCAAGCCATCGACAAGGATCAGCCGCTCGGCCGTCCGCTCACGCTGAAGGAAATTCTTGGATTTGACACCGTGCAGCCGCGCTTCAACACTGCGCTGTTCAGCTTCTTCGCATTGTTGGGGCTGACGCTCGCGATGGCTGGCATTTACAGCGTACTCTCGTATCACGCGGCGCGGCGAACGCACGAAATCGGAGTGCGGATGGCGCTGGGCGCCGAACGCGGCGACGTACTGAAGCTGTTGCTTGGCATGGGCAGCCGGCTGATCTTCGCGGGAATCGCGGCGGGGTTGCTGGGAAGTTTGTTTCTCGCCCGCTTCTTGCAAAAGCTGCTGTTTCACGTGCAACCGACAGATCCCGTTTCGATGCTGGCCGTTGTCGCGCTGCTGAGCGCCACTGCGCTGCTAGCGTGCTATGTTCCGGCTCGGCGAGCCGCGCGGGTGGACCCGATCACAGCGCTGCGCCACGAATAGCGGATCCGGATTCTAGTTCGTCGCGTGCGGAATAAATACGCGGATCTTGCCGTCCTCGCCGTAATACGTCAGCTCGAAAACCGTCTTTTTCACCTTGCCCGCTGGTTTTGGGAAGTACAAATAGCCGGCCACAGGCTGAGTGGTCCTGCCCTCCGGCAGCGCCAGTTTTTCCAGTTCGTCGCGAACCATGCGGGGATCGGGACCCATAGGCCCAGGGTAAGACCCAGGTCCGCCACTTCCGACTCCAACGCTCGTGCCCGTATAAACTCCGTGCACCTGCCGGCCCGTGACGGGATCGCGGCCCGTTTCGTATCCAACGCTCGCGCCCTCATAAACGTCCACTCCCCGGCCGTTTCGCCTCGGAGGATTGTACTTGCGATCGATCAGTTCCGCGATGGCGCGTGGAGCCGCGGGCCGGACACCGCTTGAATCGGAGCCGATCTTCAACAGGAAATCGTTCCAGGAAGCATCTATTTCGCGGCCCGGCTCGGGATAGATCGCTACTTCCAGGACCACGTAGCCGGCGCTGTTCAAATCGGTTGCGAACAGCTTTTTTACGCGATCGGGCGCCAGGGCCGCCGCGGCGATGGTGATCCCTTTTGAACTGGCGTGAGCGGGATATTCGGCACTATCGGTCCGGGGCCGGATTCCGTCCACCAGCAAACAGCCACTGGCGCAGCAAATCAGAACAACTCGATGCATTAGCCGGTCTCCTTTCGGGGCTTGCCCAATTGTATGACACGCTCGTTATTTGCTTTGAAGCGGTGGCGTTTCTCCAGGTTCCATTTAATTCTGTGCCAGAGTTTCGCATGTATTGACAGAGGAGCTGTGGGGATACTCCTGAAAGCACGCCCTCCGAGCTTCCAAAGAAACTTTTGCAAAGAGACAGACACAAACGAATTCCAGAGGACAAAATCTATGACAACACGAATCAAAACGCTCATCCACAAAGCCAACAGGAGCATCCTGAGCCTGGCGCTGCTGAGCGGGCTTACCGCCACCGCGCCGCTGCTTGCCGCGGACGACAATGCGACACAGGATTCAGTGCATTCGCACGGCCACGGATTTGCCGCACCGGCCAAGCTAGTTGAACTCGTTCGCAACGCTACGAGTCAGTACATCGACGTCAACATTGCCACAGCCGACCAGTACAAGCCGATGTTTGGCTGTGTCAGCGGTCCGGATCATGGGGCCATGGGCGTGCATTACATTAAGGGTGCTCTAGTGGGCGACGGCGAGATCGATGCCTCGAAGCCCGAAGCGCTCATATACGAGCCGTGGGAAGGGCGTCTGCGGCTGGTGGGCGTCGAGTTCATCGTGGATGCCGCCACCTGGCTGGCGCACCACGACGGTCCCCCGGTACTGGAGGGTCAAATGTTCCAGCTCGTGAACAGCCCAAATCGCTACGGCTTGGCTGCGTTCTTCGAACTGCACGTCTGGGCTTGGCGGGAGAACCCGAACGGCGCCTTTGTGGACTGGAACACACGGGTAACCTGCGAAGGTCAATAAAATCGATGCGCGAACGCAGATGGCCATCCGCTTAATGCGCACTTAGCGCAGTCCATGTTGATTAGGGGATGGTCACAGCGTTCGCGCCATTGGGCGGGGACATTCACAACTCATCATCTGAAGCACAAGGACTGACC
>JBGPSX010000102.1:0-10399 GCA_041490325.1 Bryobacteraceae bacterium
CGGCGGCGAGGCGCAAATTGTTAGTCACGTGAAGAACGGCGTCAGCAGTTTTCAATGGTCGCCGGATGGCCAGCGCTTCGTTGCTGTGAGCCGCATTGGTCCGAGCGATCAAGTGGCGCCGGGCGCGCGCAAGAGCGATGTCCGCCACTATAAGCACATCTCGTATAAGTTCAACGATACCGGTTGGTTCGACGACAAACGCAGTCACTTTTGGGTGGTGGAACCTTCCACGGGAAAAGACAAACAAATCACTTCCGGTGACGACTGGAACGACACGGATCCGCAGTGGTCGCCCGATGGAACGCGCATCGCTTTTGTTTCAGACCGCACCGGTCACGAGTATGACGATGGTCACAACAAAGATGTCTGGGTGATCGGCGCCGACGGTGGCGCGCTGACGAAAATCTCTGAGCATGAGTTCGAGGACGACATGCCGCGTTGGTCGCACGACGGCAAACAGATCCTCTACGCCGGCCGGACCGCGCGCCGGCAGTTCCCGAAGCTATACATTGCCACGGCTGGCGGGGGGTCGCCTTCGCAGTTGGTGACGGAAGAGCTCGATTTGATTCCAACCGACTTGCACTGGCTCCCGAGTCCCAACGAAATACGTTTCGCAACAGGTTTCAAGGGTACGCTGCATATCTTTCGCGTCGATCTCGGCGCCAAGAAGTTAAGTCAGGTCACGTCCGGCGAACGCGGCGTGCATGCTTTCGACATCAGCGAGAAGGCCGGCCTGATGACGTATCTTGCCAATGATTTCACGCGCATGGATGATGTCTATGTTTCCGCTCTCGACGGAAGCGGCGAGCGTCAGCTCACGCACGCAAACCAGAAGCTTTGGTCCGAGCTGGATGTCGCCAAGGTGGAGCGGCTGCCCTACAAGAGCACGGACGGATGGGCGATCGATGGTTTCATCGTGAAGCCGATTGGCTGGGAACCCGGCAAGAAATATCCGATGATCCTCAGCGTGCACGGCGGTCCCGCCGGTCAGTACGGCGTGGACTGGTATCACGAGTTCCAGGTTTACGCGGCCAAAGGCTGGGCCGTGTTCTTCTGCAATCCGCGCGGCTCCACCGGCTATGGACAGAAGTTCGAGCGCGGGATCGTCAACAACTGGGGCGGGATGGACTATCAGGATGTTATGGCCGGGGTTGAGGCGGCGCTGAAACAGAATTCCTGGATTGATCGCGATCGGCTGGGCGTGACGGGCGGCAGCTACGGCGGTTTCATGACTAACTGGATCGTCGGTCACACGAATATCTTTAAAGCGGCCGTGACATTGCGCAGTGTGTCCAACTTCATCAGCGACGATGGAACGCGCGATGGCGCCTACGGGCACGAGGAAGATTTCAAAGGCCCGCTATTCGACAACCTGGAGCAATACTGGCTTGCCTCGCCCTTGAAGTACGCGAGCAATGTCAAGACTCCGACCCTGGTGCTGCACTCGGATAACGACTATCGCGTGCCCATCGAGCAAGGCGAGCAGTGGTTCCGCGCACTCCAGCATTATGGCGTGACGTCAGAATTCGTACTCTTCCCGCGCGAGAATCATAATCTGACGCGAACGGGCGAGCCGAAGCACTTGGTCGAAAGTCTCAACTGGCAGTTGTACTGGTTTGATCGATTCATGCTGGGAAATCAGAATGCCAAGCCGCCCGATGCGTTGTAAATGCCGCGTTATAAGTGCTGCGTTGTAAGTGGAGCGTGTGAAATGAAAATGTGCAGGATAATCCTCGGCTCGCTGGCCTTCGCGGCTGCAGCGCTGGCGCAACAGCCTCAGGATGCAGACTACGCACGCCTGGTGAAAGAGTGGACCACGCGTCCAGAGTTCATGAGCCCGCTAGTGGATCACCTACCGAAGGTGGCCGGCGTGCCGACGCCGAAGGATGTTCTGGGCTACTACGTGGGCGCGCCCAAAAAGCTCACGCACGTCGCCGACCTGCTGCGCTATTACCGGGCGCTGGCGGCTGCTTCGAAGCGGGTAAAGGTGCTGCCTGTCGGCCAAACGGACGAAGGCCGCGAGCAGGTGATCGTTGCTATCGCCGACGAGGAAACGATTCGCAATCTCGACACGTATAAGGGTTATCTCGCGAAGCTGGCCGATCCGCGCGGCATCAACGATCAACAAGCCAAGCAAATCGTGGCGCAGGCCAAGCCGGTCTACATGTTCTCGGGCGGTCTACATAGCGCCGAAACCGGGCCTCCCGAGATGCTGATGGAGCTGGCATATCGCCTGGCCGTCGAAGATGCGCCGCTGTTCGATCAGATCCGCCGCAACGTCATCGTGATGATTGCGCCGGCCTTCGAGCCGGATGGCCGCGATCGCTACGTCGACTGGTATTACCGGCACAAGCTCAACGAGGAGACCGAAGCGGATCGTGTCGCAGGGCCGCCCTATTGGGGCAAGTACATTTTCCACGACAACAATCGCGACATCAATTACTCGCAAGTGACGATGCGCAACTGGCTCAAGTTCTATCTGGATTGGCATCCGCCGATCATGCATGACCTGCACGAATCGGTTCCGTTTATGTACAGCTTCAGCGGGCAGGCGCCGCAGAATCCAACGCTCGATCCTATACTTTACGCCGAGCTGCCGTGGTTTTCGAATTTTGAAATGACCAAGATGTTTGGCTACGGAATGCCCGGCGTGTGGACGCACGGCTACGTCGACATGTGGTCGCCAGGCTATCTCGGGTTCATGTCGTCGAATCACAACGGCATCCTGCGGATGTACGAAACCTTCGGCAATGGCGGCGCGAACACGATGAAGCGGAATGTTGCGCAGCCGGAGGGTGGCGGTGGACCGGGCGGGCAGAATCAAACCACGCGCGAATGGTATCGGCCGCTGCCTCCTTACAAAGATGTCGTGTGGTCGATGAGGAACAATACCAATTACATGGAAACGGGCGTGCTCTCGGCACTGGAACTTACGTCCGCGTTCCCCAAGACGGTGCTTCAGAACTTCTACGAAAAGAGCCGGAACTCGATTGAATCTGGAAAGAAGGACGCGCCCTTCGGCTTCGTGCTTCCAGCCGGCCAGCCCGACATGACTCGCGTCGCGTTCATCGTGAACGTGCTTCGCCTGCAAGGCATCGAAGTGGGCCGCGCGACGGCCGAAGTCAAGCTCAAGGACGCTACCTATCCGGCAGGGTCATTCATCGTGAAGCGCAACCAGCCCTACGGCCGCTTGGCGAAGATCCTGCTCGAGAAGCAGAATTTTCCGGATCAGAATTTGCGCACCTACGACGATACCGGCTGGACCATGGGCCTCATGAGCCAGGCGCAGGTTGAGGAAATCGGCGATAAGGCGATTCTGGATGTCGCCGTGCAGCCCGTGGATACTCTCAATATCACCGGCAGCGTCAAAGGCGATGGCGCATGGATCGCGATCCTGCACAACGGAGCGAACTCATTGGTCACCCTGCGCTATCGGCTGAAAAACTTGCGGTTCGAGGCGATCGAGCAGTCCTACAAAGTGGGCGACACGGAGCTTCCGGCTGGTTCGTTTATCGTGCAATCGAATTCCCAAGTTAGGAGCGAAATCGAAAAGCTCGGCCTAAAGGCAGTGGCTTTAGCCGAGACGCCGAACGTGCCGAGGCACTTGGTGGATCTTCCACGCCTCGCGATGTTCAGCACGTGGGGCAGCACGCAAGAGGTCGGTTGGGTGCGTCATGCGTTCGATCATTTCGAAGTCCCCTACGATCTCATCTATAAAGAGCGCGTCCGCAAAGGTAATTTGCGCGATTCTTACGACGTGATCCTGATCCCGAGTCAGGGGCGGAGCGGCGCGAAATCGTTGGTCTTCGACGTTGAATCAAAGGGTAAGTCGCTCGACTACACCAAGTCCGCGGAATTCCCGAGCCTCGGAGTTTACGGGGAATCGGCTGACATCACCGGCGGCATGGGCCTCGAAGGCGTGCTGCAATTGGACAAATTCGTGAAGGACGGCGGCGTGCTCATCACGCTTGGCGCCGCCAGTTACTTGCCGGCCGAATTCGGAATTACGCAGACTGTCGATGCAGCGCGGCCCACGGGGCAATTCTACGCGCCGGGCCCCATCGTGGAAGCGGAAATCACGCAGCCCACCAATCCTATTTTTTATGGCTACACGCAGAAGACTGTGCCGGTGCGCTACGCGAACGGTCCGCTGTTGCGCGTTCCGCAGGACGATCGCAAGAAGCAGGTGCTGATGCAATTCCCCGGCACTGACAAATCCGTGCTCAGCGGCTTGATGAAAGGCGTCGCGGAAACGAAAGGACGTCCTGCCATTGTCGAAGTCCCCGTGTCGCAGGGACGCGTCATCATTTTCGCCACGAATCCGTGTTATCGCTGGCAGAATCTGGGCGAGTTCAACATGCTCGTCAACGCGATTCTACACTTCAACGACGTGCCGAAGCCCGGGGTATCGGCGACCGCGGAATAATGCAAACTCACGCGGAGGCGATGGCCAGCACCTTGGCCGCGCGCGGCGTTCGGTACGTCTTCGGACTTCCGGGCGGGGAGATAGTTGCTTTCATCGATGCCTGCCGCCGGGCCGGCCTGCAATTCCTATTGACCGGCCACGAGGCCAGCGCGGCCTGGATGGCGCAAGTGATGGGACAGATTACAGGCGTGCCGGGAGTTTGTGCGGCGACGCTTGGTCCGGGCGCGACGAACCTGGTGACTGCGGTTGCCAATGCCTGGCTGGATCGCGCGCCGATGCTGGCCGTCACGGCACAAATCCCAAACGCTTCGATCGAAACCATGACGCATCAGAGACTAGCGCTGGATCGTGTGTTCTCGCCGATCACGAAGGGATCGTTCTCTGTTGGCGAGACAGATACCATCGAGCTGATCCATAGCAGTATGGATCTCGCGGCCGCGCCTCGTCCTGGTCCCGTGCATGTTTCGCTCGCGAGCGATCTCGCCGTACAGGACTATCGTGCCAACGCCGTCGAGCGATCCGCACCGAACCAACGTGCGGTTGTGCTGAACCCCATCATCGACCGACTCAACGCTGCCAAGCGTCCACTGGTGCTGATCGGCCTCGGCGCGACGCCCGACGCTGCGCCAGCGATTCGGGCACTCGTCGATAAACTCCAGGCGCCGTTTCTCGTAACGCCAAAAGCAAAGGGGATCATCTCTGAAGACCATCCTCGGTTCCTGGGCGTCGCGTCCGGCATGGCCATCGACCGCGATATCATCGAGACGATCCAAGCCGCCGATCTGATTGTGGCCATCGGATTCGATCCAGTAGAGTGCGACAAAGCCTGGTTCGCAGACGTTGAGATTGTTTCGCTCGATTCCGCGACCATGGCGGAAGGCCGCTCCCAACCACTCGAAGCAATCGGCGATGTTGCGCTTCTCGTTTCCGCGCTCTCACCGGCCCCAACGCCTTGGCCGCCAGATCTACTTCAAAGCCGGCGCGCCGCAATCGAACGCAAACCAATCGACGGACTTTCGCCGTTACGACTGATCGAAGAGCTACGTGCGGTTTTCCCTCGCGATGGCATCGCGACTTGCGACGTCGGATCGCACAAACTGGTGATGGGCCAGTTTTGGCGCACCTACGAGCCCGGGACATTTTTCATGTCGAACGGGCTGTCCGGCATGGGCTTCGGGGTACCAGCCGCGATCGCCGCCCAACTCGCTCGCCCGGAGAAGGCCGTCATGACAGTCGTCGGCGATGGCGGGATGCTCATGATGGTGCACGACCTGGCCCTTATCCGCCAACTGAGTCTGCCCGTGATCATTGTCGTGCTGTCAGACCGAAGTCTCAGCTTGATCCGGGTGAGTGAAGAACGGCGCGGTATTGCGCCCTATGGAGTGGATTTCACGCCGCCCGATTTTGCGATGATCGCGCAGGCTTTCGGCATCGCCGGGCGCCGCGTCACCAGCATTAGCGAAGCACGCCTCGCCGTGGATCAGGCCCTGGCGCAGCGCATTCCCTTTGTGGTCGATATTCCCATCGACTATCGAGAATATTATCAGCTCGTCTAAACCTTATACTGAGTCAATATGAGACGTTGGCTACTTGCATTGAGCTTTATTCTGGCTCCGTTCTGCCATGCTCAGCAGACGCGCGGCTATTACCGGTACCCGGCCATTCACGGCAACACGATCGCGTTCACCTCCGAGGGCGATTTGTGGGAATCGACCATCGACGGCGGAGTGGCGAGGCGTCTCACAACGCATCCTGGCGAAGAGACTCGGGCCGCATTTTCCCCCGACGGCAAGACCATCGCTTACTCGGCGACTTACGAAGGGGTCATGGAAGTTTACACCATTCCCTCCGCCGGCGGCCTGCCAACCCGTCGAACATTTGAAGGCGGAAGTGCCCAGGTAGTCGGCTGGACGCCGGACGGAAAAATCCTATACTCCAGCAGTCGCTACTCGACGCTTCCAAACTGGGAACTCGCAACCATCGACAGCAACAATCACGTCGACTTGGTCCCATTGAGCACGGCGGCGCAAGGCGTTTACGATTCCGATGGCCGTACGCTGTTCTTCACTCGCTTTCCGTTTCAAGGCAGCCAGGCCAAGCGCTACCAGGGTGGGACCGCTCAAAACATCTGGAAATTCAGCGCCGGTCACGAAGCCGTGGCGCTCACCGCCGACTTTCCCGGAACCAGCAAGAATGCGATGTGGTGGAACGGCCGCGTCTACTTCGTAAGCGATCGCGACGGCACGATGAACCTCTGGTCGATGGACACCAGCGGACGCGGCCTGAAACAGCACACGCATCATCAGGGCTGGGACATTGGTTCAGCGTCGCTATCGCAAGGCCACGTCTTGTATCAGCTTGGCGCCGATCTTCACTTGTATGACATCGCATCCGGCGCGGACAAGACGCTCACTATCGAACTCGCGTCTGATTTCGATCACTTGCGCGAGCACTGGATCAAGGCGCCGCTCGAGTACACCACATCCCTGCATATTTCGCCGGACGGAAACAGCATTATTGCCACGTCGCGAGGGCGCGTATTCGTCCTTCCCGCCAAGGCCGGGCGGCTGGTGGACGCAACCGCCAGGAAACCGGGGCGTTACCGGGACGCCCGAATGATGCCGGATGGAAAATCGCTGCTGGTGCTGTCCAGTGAATCAGGCGAGATCGAGTTCTGGAAGATGCCCGCCAATGGCGCGGGCGCCGGCGAGCGGCTGACCACCGACGGCAAGGTGCTGCGCTGGCAAGGCATACCTTCGCCTGACGGAAAATGGATCGCGCATCAGGACAAAGACAACCAACTGTGGTTGTTGGATCTTACCACCAAGACCGAGAAGAAAATCGAGTTTGCCGAAAATGGCGACAATTCCGATCCGTCATTCAGTGCGGTGCGCTGGTCGCCCGACAGTCGTTGGCTGACCTTCGATCGGCCGGCGGCGAATCAATTTTCGCAAGTCGTGCTGTATAGCATCGAGACGGGAAACATGACGCCACTGACCACGGACCGCTACGAGAGCGGCAGCGCCTGCTGGAGCCCGGATGGCAAGTGGATCTACTTTCTTTCCGACCGCGCGCTGAAGTCCTCGGTCATGGCGCCATGGGGCTCGCGGCAACCCGATCCTTATTTTGACCGCTCCATGAAGGTTTATCAGTTGCCGCTCACAAAGGGCCTGCGCTCGCCGTTCGCGCCTCCCGATGAGCTGCACCCGGACAAGGCCGACGACTCGATCAAGCCTGCCGACACGGCGAAATCGGCGGAAAAGCCGAAAGTGGAAATCGATCTGGACGGCATCGTAGCGCGGCTGCAAGAGGCGCCGGCGCCGCCGGGGAATTATGGAAATCTGACGGCCACGGGCAAGCGACTCTGCTGGATCAACTACGATCGCGCCAATCAAGATAAACACGCGCTCGAGTGCCTGGATGTCGCCAACAAAGGAGATAAACCCGAGTCGCTCATGGAGGGCGTGCGCGACTACGAGCTTTCGGGCGACGGCAAGAAGCTGTTCATCCGAAAACAGAATGATTTGTACATCGTGGATTCCTTCATTCGCGAAGCTGCCATGAAGGCTCCGAAGACCATGCCGGAGAGTCACGTCGAATTGAAGGACTGGACTTTCTCCGTCATTCCGAGCGACGAATTCCGCGAAGCGTTTCAGGATGCATGGCGGTTGCACCGCGACTACTTTTACGATCGACACATGCACGGTCTGACGTGGTCCTCCATGAAAGACAAATACGGCGAGCTGATTGGGCGCGTGCGCGATCGCGCGGAGCTGAGCGATCTGCTGGCCCAGATGGTCAGCGAGCTATCGGCTTTACATACGTTCGTGGGAGGCGGCGATCTGCGCCGCGGACCGGACCAGGTACAAAGCGCGTCTCTGGGCGCGGTGCTCTCGCGCGAACCCGATTCCGGCGGTTACGTTGTCCGCCACATTTATCAATCCGATCCTGATCGTCCCGACAAATGCGCTCCTCTGGCTCGCCCTGGCGTGGATGTTGCCGAGGGCGATGTCCTAGTCGCGATCAACGGGCGCGAATTGGTCGCGTCGATGGACCCAGGCGAGTTACTTCGCAACCAGGCCGGCAAACAAGTGCTGCTTCGCGTCCGTCCCAAGGGCAAGACGGAAACGCGCGATGTGATCGTGAGTCCGATTTCACTGCAGGATGAGGCCGGTCTTCGTTATCACGAGTGGGAATTCACTCGCCGGCTGAAAGTGGAGCAGGCCGGGAGCGGCCAACTCGGGTACTTGCACCTGCGCGCGATGGGAGCCAACGACATCAACCAGTGGCAGGAAGAATATTATCCCGTCTTCGATCGCCAGGGTCTGATCATCGACGTGCGTCATAACGGCGGTGGCAACATCGATAGCTGGATTCTCGGCAAGCTGCTGCGCAAAGCCTGGATGTACTGGCAACCGCGGGTTGGGAAGCCCTATTGGAACATGCAGTACGCTTTTCGCGGCCACATGGTTGTGTTGTGCGACGAACGCACGGGTTCGGATGGGGAAGCTTTCGCAGAGGGCTTCCGGCGCCTCGGCCTCGGAAAAGTTATCGGCACTCGAACATGGGGCGGCGAGATCTGGTTAAGCGGTGGAAACGCCCTGGCCGATCGAGGTGTCGCGACCGCCGCGGAAAACGGCGTCTTCGGACCGGAAGGAAAATGGCTGATCGAAGGCCATGGCGTGGATCCCGACATTGTGGTCGATAATCTTCCGAACGCGACCTTCACTGGCAAAGACGCCCAGCTCGAAGCCGCGATCCAGCATTTGCAAGAACTGATTCGCAAGCAGCCGGTACTCCCGCCACCGACACCGCCGTATCCGGATAAGACATTCCGGCCGCGCGGGAGCACCGCACCCACAGCGGGTCAGCATTAATCAGCGTCGCCGGTTATTTGCTCTCCGCTGTGGAGACGGTCTCAGGCTTGCCGTCCTTCTTGCGCCATTTTTCGAACCACGCCTGCAGGTAAAGTGTTTGGAGCAAGCGATGCGATGGCCTGCGCCATCCGTGAAATTCCTCCGGCATCCGCACCATCAGCGTTTCCTTGTGCAGCATCCTTAGCGCGCGATAGAATTCCTCGCTCTGCACGATCGGCGTTCTCAGATCCGCCTCGCCGGTCATCAGCATGGTCGGCGTCGTGACATTCGCCACGTAATGCAGCGGCGAGCGAACTGCGTATTCTTCGGCGTCCTCCCACGGATACTTGCGGAATTGGCGATACCAGTTCGGGCCGTCGGTGATTCCGACGAAGGAACCCCAATCGATCACCGGGCGCATCGCGACGGCTGCGCGGAACCGATTTGTGTGCCCGACGATCCAAGCAGTCAGCACACCGCCGCCGGAACCGCCACAGACGAAAAGATTGTCCGCATCGACGAAACCCTTGGCAATGGCGGCGTCGACGCCCGCCATCAGGTCGTCATAATCTTTGCCTGGGTACGAGTATTGAATGCCGTTCACGAACTCCTGGCCGTAACCGGTTGATCCGCGCGGGTTCAGATACAGCACCGCGTAGCCGTTGGCGGCGAAGTTCTGCCAGTCCCAATTGAAGCCGACGTTGTAGAGCGACCACGGTCCGCCATGAATGTACAGCAGCAGTGGATACTTTTTCCCCGGCTCGAAATTCGCGGGCTTCATCAGCCAGCCTTGAATTTTCCAGCCGTCGGTGGAGGGGAACCACATTTCCTCTACATCCGCCAGCTTGAGGCCGGCCAGCACATCGTCGTTGACGTCCACCAACTTCTTCATTTCGGCCGGGCTGTTCAACGAGAACGCGACCAGAGAGCCGGGCTCTTTGAAGCTGGATCGCACAGCAGCGACTTGCCCGTTGCCCGCAATCGAGACTGCGCTCAGCACGTGAACACCGGAAGTGATCTTGCGCGGCTTCGCGCCGGGAGACTTCACCGAAGCGAAGTACAGATTTTCGGAGCCCGCTTCCGCCAGCAGGAAGTACACCCCGGAGTTGTCGTTCGA
>JBGPSX010000103.1:0-10397 GCA_041490325.1 Bryobacteraceae bacterium
CGCTGGCACTCGAAAATCCAGCGTGACCAGTTCCGCATTATCGGCGCCGATGGCGAAATGAATCTGGACCCGCTGAGTGGTCCCGAGTTGACGTATCCTAACGGCCGCGAGCATCTGCCGGCCCACGACAACATCCACTTCCCGATGATTGAGAATTTTGTCGACGCCGTGCTGGATGGCGCTCCGCTGGTAGCGAGCGGCGATTCGTCGATCTGGACCGACTGGGTGACCGAACAGGCACTGCGATCCGTCAGGATGTAACACCACCCGACGCAGCTTGGTTGGGCTCCCACAGCACTTCCGGCACGCCGAGCAGATGATTCACCCAGCGGCTCCAGACGAAGAACGCATCGCTCAATCGATTCAAATACTGGATGGCTTCAGCCGGAATTTGTTCTTCGCGCGCGAGGCTGACCGCGATTCGTTCCGCGCGCCGGCAGATGGTGCGGCAGGCATGCAGCTCCGTGTTGAGCCTGGATCCGCCCGGCAAAACGAAGGACCGCAGCGGCGCAAGATCGGCGTTCGCCCGATCCATTTCTTTCTCGAGTTGCTCGATCTCGACTGGCGTGATGCGCGCCTGTTTCGGATGCACGTCCTCGGGTTTGGTGGCCAGGATCGAACCCAGGTTGAACAATTCGTGCTGCACGCGCCGGAGCATGGCCGCGATTTGGGGCAGCGATTCAGCCGCTGAAACGCAGGCCATTCCGACGAAGGCATTCAGTTCGTCGACTGTCCCGTAGCACTCGATGCGCAGCGAATCCTTGGCCACGCGCTGGCCGCCGGCGAGATGGGTCTCGCCCCGATCGCCCATCTTCGTATAAATGCGATTCAGAGCGATACGCGGTTCGTCGAATTTGGCATCGGACATGGCGATACGCCTCGCTCCTATTCTGCCCGATACATGCAGCGAATGCTCACCGGCGTGGCTCAAGATTCTCCGCCGTCCTGCCGATAAGCCAGTAGCCATGCTCATGGAAGGTCTCGACAGCGACGCAGTTCTCACGCGGTTCAACCGCCTCCTGCAGGAGCTGGTGCGCGGCACGATGAACCGTAACACATTCCAACCATGGGAGATAGAGATCCTGCTCGACATCGAAGCCTGCCATCTTCGCGAAGCTGTAAAGCGCGAAACGCTGCGCCGTTACCAGAAGGCGGTTCAACGGTCGATGGAAAAAGGAGCGCGGGCTCCCTTAAAGCTTTCCGAATACCTCGAAGGCAAGCGGACCCATGCCGCCGTCCGGCCTCAGTCAGTCTGATTACTCTTTAGAGTCGACACCCTGCATTGGCACGCCTTGCTATCCTAACAAGTGCAGCGAGTCGTTAAGGAGAATTCATGGGTTGTGGCAGCGGAATGGTCGGTCCCCGAGTTGAGGAAACCAGCAAGCGCAAGGTCTTCTGCGTAAAATTCCAGAAGGAAATGCCCGGGCTCGACGAAGCTCCCTTCGACAATCATCCGCTCGGCCAGCGCATCTTTGAGAACGTATCCAAGGAAGCCTGGAAAATGTGGCTCGAGCAGATGAAGATGATCATGAACGAGTACCGCCTCAACCTCGGCACGCAGGAAGCGCAGGAGTTTCTTCTCAAGCAGATGGAAGATTACTTTTTCGGCGAAGGCGCCGCGCTGCCGCCCGGCTACGTTCCACCGAAATCAAAAGGCTAGACCACGGGCAACGCGGCGGATATTTCGAACCGCAATTGCTGGTGCGCCAGCCGCAACGCACGCTCCGCCGCCTCGGGCGACTCCCCGCGCGCAAAAATGAATCCCAGGTAACTCGCGCCCTCCGGCAATGGAACCAGTTTCTGTCCTTGCTTGGCGGTGATGACGACATCTTCGATGCCGGCTACCGATCGGGCCTCGTCCAGGCCCTCCGTACTCACGTACATGCCTTCGCGCGGGATCGGGATCATCATCACTCCGGCCGCGCCCTGCATCACACGAAGCTCGGAAACGTCTTCACCGGCCGCATGACGCAGGATCAACCCTTCCAATCCTGGCAACACGCGCGCGCATAAACCGCCGATGGGCCGCGCCGCTACTTCCAGCATCCAGACTCCACGCTGGTTCACTCGCATCTCCGCATGTACGGGCCCATGCGTTAGTCCGAGCGCTTGGATGGCTGCTTCCGTGGTCCGTACGATTTCGCGCTGCGTGACCTCGCCCTCGCGCGACGGCGTGACGTAGATGCTCTCCTCAAAATAAGGGCCATCCAGCGGATCGGGTTTATCGAACAATGCGAGCACGCGCAGTTGCCCCTTGTGAAGGATTCCTTCCAGCGCGAACTCGCGGCCCTCAACGAAGCTCTCCACCTGGATGAAACGATTCTGTCCATCGCGAAGACGGGCAATGTCGGGATCGCGCAGCAGCGCGGCGATGCGATCGAATGCGGCTACAAATTCCTTTGGATCGTTGGCGCGGATCACGCCCCGGCTGGCCGACAAACCGAGCGGTTTGAGTACGCAAGGATAACTGGCGGCCGTCGCGGCGTGCTGCGGCCCGTCTGCAATCGCGATGCGGCGGAAATCCGGTACGGGCAGCCCGGCTACGCGAAATCGCTCGCGCGCCAGGAATTTGTTTCCGCTGGCGCGTACTGCATCGGGTGAATTGTAAGGAATCCCCATGCGCTCGGCCGCGAGCGCCGCAATGTACGCAGGACGGTCGCCCACGGCGACGATGCCGTCCACCACGGTTTCTGCGGCAATCACTTCGGCGGCGTCCTCGGGATCTTCGAATCGCAACGCGATCGCATGATCGCCCCAGGGGTCGTCCAGCACGTGGCAGCGATCGGTGGCAAGCGCGAGCTCGAACCCCGCGCGCTCGGCCGCAGCCACGAAAGCGCTGGTCTGATAACCTGTCGTCGCGCCGATCAGCAGGAGTTTCTTAGGAGTGCTCACAGGCAGTGTAAACCCGCTTCCATATTCTCTAACACCAACAACGCGCGGCGCGTTGTCGAATCACTATAATTGTTTACACATGAGTGAAATCCCCGAGCTGCTCGAGCGTTTCCGCCGCGGTGCGGAGATGGTGGCGGTTTCAATCACCGGAGCGGCGGGCTCGGAAGTCGATTTCATCCCTGAGCCCGGTAAATGGAGCATCCGGCAGATTGTCGCGCACCTCTCTGACTCTGAGATCGTCGGGACCATGCGTATGCGGCGCGTGATCGCCGAAGATAATCCAAAACTGGAAGCCTTCGACCAAGACGCCTGGACCAAGAACCTGGATTACGCGAAACGCAAGCCCTCGCAATCGCTCGAAACCTTTCGACGCATCCGCGCCGAGAATTACGAACTGCTGAAGGAATTGCCCGAGGCGGCGTTTCAGCGCGTAGGTCACCACTCCGAGCAAGGACCGCTGACGCTCAAACAACTGCTGCAAGGCTATGCCGAGCATGCCGAGGGTCACGCTGCCCAACTGCGCGCGCGACGCGCTGAATTCAAGATTTTCAAGGCTGGTTCCCAATGACCGTACCCAAGCGCTGCTTTTTTCTGGCAGCTTCCTCGATTCTTCTTTACGCCGCGACCGACTTCAACACCGAAGGCAAACGTTGGTGGTCGCACATCGAATACCTGGCCAACGACGATATGCAGGGCCGCAACACCGGCAGCGCAGGACATCTGGAAGCTGCGCGCTATGTGGCCGGCGAGTTCGAGCGATCCGGATTGAAGCCGGCCGGCACATCCGGCTACTTCCAGCCCATCCAGTTCAACGTGAAGCAGATTGTTGAAGATCAATCCAGTTTGGTATTGCTACGCAACGGGAAGCCTGAGCCAGTCGTGCTGGGCGATGACGCAACCTTCGCGTTGCGCGGCGACATTCAGCCGGCCACTGAAGCTGCAGCCATATTCGCGGGCTACGCTCTGAAGATTCCTGAGAAAAACTACGACGATCTGGCCGGCCTGGATCTGAAAGGTAAGATCGTGGTCTTCCTTTCGGGCGGTCCTGCGTCCATTCCTGGGCCGCTCAAGTCGCATTATTCGTCGGCGGGCGAGCGTTGGAAATATTTGAAGGCGGCGGGCGCGGTGGGACTCGCGACCATCCAAAATCCGAAATCGGCGGACATTCCTTGGGCGCGCTCGCGGCTGGCGCGGTTCATGCCGGCCATGAATCCTGCCGATCCGTCCCTCGATGAAACGCAGGGCCTGCGGCTATCGATCACCATCAATCCCGAGCACGCCGACAAATTCCTTCAAGGCACGGGGCACACCATCGCCGAGATTCTTACTGCAGCGGACAGCGACAAACCACTGCCGCACTTTCCGCTGGCCGCCACGATTCGCGCCAAGGTTGAATTGAAAAAGTCAAAAGTGGAATCGCAAAATGTGGCGGGATTGCTGCCGGGCGCGGATCCGCAGCTCAAGAACGAGTACGTGGTGCTCACCGCGCATCTGGATCATATCGGAGTGGGCGAGCCGATCAATGGCGACAAGATTTACAACGGCGCCATGGATGATGCTTCCGGCATCGCGTCGATTCTCGAAATCGCCCGTATGCTGCACGAATCGAATGCGAAGCTGAAACGCTCGCTGCTGTTCGTGGCCGTGACCGGCGAGGAGAAAGGGCTGCAGGGTTCGCGCTACTTCGCCGCGCACCCGACAGTGAATAAAAAGGACATTGTGGCCGACATCAATCTCGACATGTTCCTGCCGCTGCACGCGCTGCACTCCATCGAGGTCCAGGGATTGGGCGAATCGACGCTCGGCGATGATATTCGAGCCGTCGCCACGGCGGCCGGCATCGAGGTTCAATTCGATAAGGAACCTCAGCGCCATCTTTTCACGCGCAGCGACCAGTACAGTTTCATCCGCAAAGGCGTTCCCGCTCTGGCGTTCAAGTTCGGCTACATACCAGGCTCGCCCGAAGAGAAACTGCACAAAGATTGGCTCAAGAATCGCTATCACGCGCCGTCCGACGATCTGAACCAGCCGGTGGACAAAGCTGCCGCCGCGCAATTCAATCGGATCATTTTGAATCTGGCCGAGCGCGTGGCGAATGCGTCGACCCGGCCCACGTGGAAGCCGGATAGCTTTTTCCGCCGATTCGCAAGCGGGGGATAGCGTGAACACCAAAAAAATAGCGCGGTTTCGCGCGCTCCATCAAGGCCCTCGCATTCTTGTGTTGCCGAACGCGTGGGACGTCGCCAGCGCCCGTATTTTTGAAAAGGCCGGTTTCTCGGCCATTGCCACCACTAGCGCAGGCGTCGCAAACTCGCTGGGCTATGCGGATGTCGAGCAAATTTCGCGGGACGAAATGATCGCCGTGGTAGCGCGTATTACGCGCGCTGTTTCAGTCCCAGTTACCGCCGACGTCGAAGCCGGTTACGGCGACCCGGCCGGCACGGCGCAAGCCGTTGTAGATGCGGGCGCGGCAGGAATGAACTTCGAGGACACCGTGGGCGGCCACGCCAAGACGCTAGTGGACCTGGCAGACCAAGTGCGCAAGATCGAACAGATTCGCGCCAAGACGGATCTGGTGATCAACGCTCGGTCCGACATTTATCTGCTTCGCACGGGCGATCCGGCCACGCTGTTCGACCGCATCGTGGAGCGCCTGAACGCCTATCGCAAAGCCGGCGCCGATTGCCTTTTTGCCCCAGGCATTCGCGATGCAAATACGATTCGCAAGCTCGCGCAAGCCGTGGACGGTCCGCTCAATGTGCTGGCCACAGAGGGCGCGCCCTCCGTCGCCGAACTGGAGCGACTGGGCGTGGCGCGAGTCAGCGTTGGCTCGGGCCCCATGCGCGCGACCATGGGACTGACACAGCGCATCGCCACGGAATTGATGGAGCGCGGCACCTACACTTCGTTCACCGAAGGCGCGTACAACTACGTCGATGCAAATCGTCTGTTTGAGTGACCTCGGACTGCCAAAAGAAACTATTCGCAGCGTTCCGGCGCAAGGTACGCCAATTTTCGCCGCAACGTCTGGTAGGCGCGAAATAGCAGCGACTTGAGCGCTGGAATCGAACAGCCTAATGCCTCCGCGATCTGTCCGTAGTCCATCCCCTCGTATTTGTGCATCAGCACCGCAGCCAGTTGCTTGCCGGGCAGCGACTCGATCGCCGCCCGGATCTGGCTGGCCCGGTGTTCTGCGAGCAAGCATTCATCGGCTCGCGGAGCGTGATCCGAAAGCTCGAGCTTGCGCGTGTTCGGGAGTTCCTCGTCCAAACGCAATTGCCCATTCTCACGGCGGGTGTCGCGCCGCCAATTGAGCGCGACGTTGGTGGTGATGCGAAACAGCCAAGTGGTGAACCTAGCGTCCGGCTGATATTTGTTCCTCGACCGATACACTCGCAGAAACACGTCCTGCGCCAGTTCTTCGGCAATGTGCCGGCTCCGAACCAGGCGATACAAGTGATTGACCACCGCCAGGCGGTGCCGCTCCAGCAGAACGTCAAAGCTTGACCGGTCGCCTGAGCAAGCCTTCAACATCAAGGCGGTGTCGTAGTCGAGAGCCCACTCCCGAGCCATGTTCATTCAACGTGGCTCGCCGCGAGTCCGTTACACGCTGTCTATTAAGAGTTCGTAAAGACGCTCGGTCAGTTCTGGCTTTGGTGTTCCGGAAATACCGCGTAACCGCCGGGAGGCGGATACAAATCATGCAATAGATTCAGTCGTCTGCGCAAATGGCGGCTGGGCAATTGGCGGGGCCCGGTGTCGACGTCGATGTCGCAACAAATCCCGTGCAGGTAGAGCGTCAAAGTGTCTATGAACGACTGCCGGGCGTAGTCCCGAAAAGCCTTCGTTTCCTTGCGGGTGTTGCTGGGGCGCCGCAGCACGGCCTGCTTCATCTGCCAGCTTTCCTCATCCACCTCGCCGTGCACGCTGGACCTCAACTCTTCGCGCAGCATCGACCAATACTGCGATTGAGCCTCTTCCGACCACAGGTCGGCCGCCAGAGTCGCAAGCACGTGATAGAAGCGGTAATGATACTCGGAAACATCCTGATCTTTGAGCGCGAAAACCAAAACTTCTTCGTTGTCGAAACGCACCTGCGTCACCCAGGAGAGCCGGTTTTCCGGCGGCTTCTCGGTGCACACGAATTCATCCCGCAGGATGCCCTTCTCCTTAGCGTCCGCGCGTTCCAGATACGGTACCAGCATAATGGAGACTTTAGGCAGCAGACTCGCAATGGCGGGCGGCAGCGCGGCAATCGGCTCTTCCAGATATTCCTTCAGATCCTCTTCGCTGAGCGGAACCGAGGCGCAGAAATACGAAAACGTATTGCTGAGCGGAATCATCTCGCTGCGGAAGCGCTCCGCAAACTGGCCGACGCTCAGTTTGGAAAGATCAGGTTGAGCGGACATCTGGAGGGGTTCAGTTCTTATTCTAACATCTGCAAGGCCGGAGGCCGTCGACTGCCTGGAGTTAGACTGAAAGGAAGTGGCTCGTAAAGTCCTGATCTCAGCCGGTGAAGCATCCGGCGACTTGTACGCGTCCGGTCTGGTGGAAGCGCTCCGCCGCGAGCACCCGGAACTGGAGTTTTTCGGTTGCGCGGGACCTCGCATGCAGCGCGCCGGCGTTCGCGCCGTAGTGGACGCGAGCAGTCTCAACGTGGTGGGACTGGTGGAGGTGTTGCTGCACATTCCCCGTATCTACCGCGAATATCGGAAGTTAGTAGCGGCGGCCAGGAGCGGGCGCCCGGAAGCCGCCATCCTCACCGACAGTCCCGATTTCCACCTCAGGCTTGCCGGGAGGCTCAAGGAATTGAAAATCCCTGTCATCTACCTGGTGGCGCCGCAAGTATGGGCTTGGCGAAAAGGCCGCTTGCCGCGGATGCGCCGAACCATCGATCGGTTGCTCTGTATCTTCCCCTTTGAGCCCGAGTTTTTCCGGAACGCCGGTATCGACGCCACTTATATTGGCCATCCGCTGACGCGCCTGGTTAAGCCCTCGGCTCCCCGCCCGGAATTGCGCCAGCGTTACGGTATTCAGGAGGGCATGCGATTGATCGCGTTGCTTCCCGGAAGCCGCCCCGGCGAGGCCGCACGGCACCTGCCCATTCTGCTCGAGACCGCCGGCCGGATCCGGCGCGCCGCCGGCACGACTACCGTCCGGTTCGTGGTCGCGGTTCCGCCCGGTACTGTACCGCTAGGGTCAAATTTTAGGGAACGCATTTCCGCATCATCCATCCAATTACTTGAGGGAAAAACCTGGGATGTCCTCGCCTGCGCGGATCTTGCGCTGGCGGCCAGTGGGACCGTCACCATAGAAGCCACTCTGCTGGGGACCCCCATGATCACCTTTTATCGCGTCAATCGACTGAGCTGGCTAATGGGCAGACATATGGTGAAGGTTCCGTTCTACTCGATGGTGAACCTGGTGGCTGGCCGCCGCATTGTTCCCGAATTCATTCAAAACGAGATGACCGCCGAACGGTTGGCGTCGGAGTCGCTCGCGCTGCTGGCCGACCAGCCGGCTTGCGAGCGTATGCGGCAGGAGTTGCGGATGGTCGCTGAGTCGCTATCAGGTCCGGAGGATCCCCTGGAGGTCGCTGCCTCCATGGTGGAAAGACATCTGAAAGAGGAAATGGTCCATGTTTTGTAAGACAGCCCTGGCGGCGCTCATGCTGGCGTCGCTCCTCGCGGCGCAGGACCGCGGCGCAAAACGCGGCCGCATCGACGTCGAGAATTACGTCATTGACGCGGAGGTGAACCCGCGCACTCAAACTCTAACTGGAACCGCAAAAGTGCGCTTCATTCCGCTGGAGAACGACATTTCCAACATCTCGTTCGAGCTGAACAATGCGCTCAATGTATCGCGAATCGTCGATGACTCCGGGCGCGAGATTAGCGGTTCCCGATCGCCGCAGGACTTCAGCATTCGTCTCAACTTCCCCGCTCCGTTGACCAAAGGCAAAGCAGCTACGCTGACCTTCACCTACGACGGGCGTCTTTCCGGCCAGGAAGATTCGCCGGTTTACGGCATCAAATTCGGTGTTATTCAGAACGACTTCACGTACTTGATGTATCCGGCGCGCTGGTTCCCGATCAATGACTATACGGTGGATCGCTACACCGCCGATATGCGTATCACGGTTCCAACCGGCTACAAGGTTCTCGCGAGTGGCCTGGAAAGGTCGGAACGCGTGGGCGCGGATAAGATCGCGTACTCGTTCCAATTCACCAAGCCTTCTTTTCCGGGCAGTATTGCGCTGGTGCGCGGCGAGCCGGTGCGTGTCAATTCGCAGGGCGTGACCACTACCATCTACTTTCGGACCAGGCAGTCGATGGCGAATTCGTACGGCGAGGAGATGGGCAAAATCATGACGTTCCTCACCAGTGTTTACGGTCTGCCGCCGCAGGCGAACCTCACGCTGGTCGAGACCGAAGACGGGACTCCCAACGGCTTCTCAGCGCCGGGGCTGCTGTTCTTGTCACCGCGAGGAATCGGCGCCCAGGTCGCATCGCGGTTGCTCGCCAACCAACTATCGCGGCAGTGGTGGGAAACGCTGGTGTCGCCCATCAGCCGCGATCACATGTGGCTTGAAAACGGCAGCGCCCGCTATGCGGAATTGCTTTGGGAAGAACACAGCAAGGGTCCCGCTGCGCTGGAGCAGGCTGTGCACGACACGTACATTGAAGCGCTGACGGTGGACAATCCGCCGCTCATCCAGGCCGGCCGGCTGGAAGATTATTCGCCGGAGTATTGGGCGTCCACGGCCGGCAAGGGCGCGGCGATCCTGAACATGCTGCGGAGTGCGATGGGCGTGGAGGGATTTGCGAAACTGATGAAGAACTTCGCCGAACAGCACCCCTGGCAATCAGTGAGCACCGCGGATTTTCGTAAGATGGCGGAACAGATCTCCGGCCAGAATCTGCAGTATTTCTTCCTGCAATGGATTGAATCCAGCGGCGCGCCCGAATTTCGCCTCGAATACACGGTCTTCCGTACGCAGAAAGGGTTCCGGGTGATGGGCAAGATCTCCCAGGATCTGGATACTTTCCACATGCCCGTGGATCTGAGGATCGAAACCGAAGGCAATCCGGAAATGAAGCGCGTCGACGTAGTGGGCACGTCTTCGGAATTCACGGTGGATACGTTCGGCAAGCCGAAATCGGTGACCATCGATCCGAGCGGCGTGGTCCTCAGATGGAGTCCGCCGATGCGTATTGCGGTGGCGATCAAGCGCGGCGAGCAGTTCGCCGAGATCGGCGAGTTTGGCGACGCGCTCAAGGAATATCAGAAGGCGCTCGAAGTGAATCGCGGCAGCTCCCTCGCGCACTATCGCGTGGCCGAGATATTCTTCCTGCAGAACAACTACCAGTCGGCTGCCAACGAATTTCGCGAATCGTTGAACGGCGACCTGGATCCCAAGTGGACTGAAGTTTGGGCGCACATCAAGCTCGGCAACATCTTCGATGTCTCGGGCCAGCGCGACCGCGCCGTCAACGAATACAATC